>CACXGC010000052.1 GCA_902767155.1 uncultured Ruminococcus sp.
GGCTGCGGAATAGGGATTCGAACCCCAACAAACAGAGTCAGAGTCTGTCGTGCTACCGTTACACAATTCCGCAATATTCTTTTTTCTCGCTGAGAACAGTATTAATTATACAACAGCTTTAATGGTTTGTCAAGAGTTTTTTGAAAAAATCCGAATTTTTTTTGTGAGGGTCAACCCCTCACATCAAAGCCAGTCATCAAGATTTTCATAAGGATTGTCAATAGAGTCTGCATACTCTTCCTCAGCTTCTTCTATAAGGTTGAGTATAGAAGAAGCCGAAACGGAAGATTTGTTGTTTATTATATATTCAAACACATTTTTCATTGTCAGATTTTCAACGATACTTATCACAGAGTCCATTATCTCATAGGATTTAAAGTCGATAGCACTCATAAGGTATGATTCTATCTTTGCGGCGATATCCTCATCAAGACTTTCATAAGTATCCCACTGACGATATGCTAATTCATGAAGTTGATTCAAAGCTTCAACATTTTTTGGTTTATCCGAATAAATCGAAATAAATTCATTAAAGTAATCTGCCAATTCATTTGCTTCCATTGAATCCGGCAGACTTTTATAATCAGTGTACATTAATTTCACCGCCATGACAAAAATGAGAATAAATTCATAATACTATTTTACATTAATTTTGCTATGTTTGCAATACATTTTTGATTTTTTATTGATAAAATTTGTTAATTTATTTGTAAAAAGCAAAAAAGTGTAAAACTCATCGAAATCAGACTTATTTTGTCAAACACGATAAAACAGGTGAGAGGGGTGATTTACTGAATTCCGACAGCTTTTTTAAGTTCATCAATTTTGTTTGTTTTTTCCCACGCAACGCCGAGTTCTTCTCTGCCCATGTGACCATATGCAGCGAGCTTACGATATATAGGTTTTTTCAGATCGAGGTCTCTTATTATTGCAGCGGGACGGAGATCAAAAACCTTTTCTACGGCTTTGGAAAGAATTTCGTCGCTTACCTTGCCTGTACCGAAACTGTCAACCATTATTGAGACAGGTTTTGCAACTCCGATAGCATATGAAAGCTGTATTTCGCATTTATCTGCAAGTCCTGCGGCAACAACATTTTTAGCTGCCCATCTTGCCGCATAAGCTGCACTTCTGTCAACCTTTGTAGGGTCTTTGCCGGAGAAAGCTCCGCCGCCGTGACGTGAATATCCGCCATATGTATCTACTATGATTTTTCTTCCAGTAAGACCTGTATCAGCAGCCGGACCGCCAAGAACGAATCTTCCGGTAGGATTGACAAGTATTCTTGTATTGTCATCCATAAGTTCAGCCGGTATTATCGGACGGATAACGTGTTTTATAAGGTCGGTTCTTATTGTATCAATGCTGACTTCTTCGGCGTGTTGTGTAGAAATTAGCACAGTGTCAATGCGAACAGGCTTACCGTCATCATATTCGACAGTGACCTGAGTTTTTCCGTCGGGTCTAAGATAGGTGAGAGTATTGTCTTTTCTTACATCGGCAAGACGTTTTGCGAGCTTATGGGCAAGTGATATCGGAAGCGGCATAAGTTCAGGGGTTTCATTGCAGGCGTATCCGAACATTATTCCCTGGTCGCCTGCACCGGTAAGGTTTAGATTATCATTTTCGCCCTCACGGTATTCATATGAAGAATTTACACCCATAGATATATCGGGAGATTGTGAATCTATGGACGAAATAACGGCACAGGTATTTCCGTTGAAACCACATTCGGGACGGTTATAGCCTATTTCATTTATGACCTGTCTTGCAATAGCGTCAATATCGGCATAACATTCTGTTGTGATTTCGCCCATAACGTGTATCATTCCTGTAGTTGCTGTAACCTCACAGGCTACATGAGCCTCAGGGTCTTTGCTTATTATTGTATCGAGTACAGCGTCAGAAATTTGGTCACATAATTTATCAGGATGACCCTCTGTTACAGATTCGGATGTGAATAAAAATTTTGACATTTTTTCCTTTCCTTTCTTATGGTAAAATTACAAAAAAATAAACCGTCCGGACAACCGAACGGTAAACAGATATCGCTCATCTTTCGGCAGAACCGCAGGATTTAGCACCTTGCCAATATGGTAGGTTGCCGGACTTCATAGTGCCTGTTCACTCCGTCACTCCGGATAAGTTTATTTTACATTCCGATTATATCATCAGATTTAAGTTTTGTCAAGTACGCTAAAAAATGTGTTTTTGTTGCAAATTAATCAAAAGTGTGCTTTTGGGGTAAATTTTCATGTCAATTTTTGTTACAAGTAAAATCTATAATATCCTTTACAAACGATGTTTTTTATTATATAATTGAATCAACGGCGAGTGGTTTGTTTGCTGATTTTCAGTAGTTTTTCCGGTGTAAAGGTGAGACTGTGCCGGTGCGGCTGATATCGTAAACGTGCCGTGAGTTTACTGTGTTCCGGTATTGCTTTAAAAGCAGTATATGCGGAACAAAAAAATTGTAAAGGAGTGGTAGTAATGTTATGTCCGAAATGTGGAAGCGAATGTGAAAGCGGAAGTAAATTCTGCCTTTCATGCGGTGCAAAGCTTGATGATGAAGGTGTGAAGAAAGCCGGCATTTCCGAGAACCTCTATTCTCAGGATTATAAGGGCGGAGATCCTTCACCGCTTGGCGGCGGAGATGTGCCTTCTGCCGCAAAGACCGGAAGTAAGAAGTTTCTCATTATCACACTTGTAGTTCTGATAGTTGTTGCACTTGGCATAGGATGTTTCTTCCTCGTAAGAAATAACCTCAAGAAGAATTCCATCGTAGAAAGTCCGACAAAGTATGTTTTCAGCTCTTATCAAAGTTATTTTGATGAGATGAATGAGGGCTCCGAGTTCTATAACATACTCAAAGAAAGCGCAGAACATGGCAGTTTAAAATTATCCGCCGGTGTTGATTTGTCTTCTATGGGTGTTACTCAGCCGGTTGGCATGGATATGCTGTATTCCTATGACCTCAAGGATAATAAGTGTTACTTTAAGATTGATGCCGGAAAAATTGCTCCTCTGCTTATTATGACAAGCGGCGGACAGGGCAGCAGCAATATGTTTGCAGAATTGTATTCCAATATCGATAGAACTGACATAAATTTCGATGTTCTTGGCAAGCAGGGCAAATACTATATTGACCTCGGAAAGTTCAGAGAACAAATAACAAATTCTATCTTCTCACCGGATAAGGAAAATGTTCTCGGAGTTTCAAAGGAAGATTTTGAAAAGTTTATTGATGCTGTTGAAAGTTTCTACCAGACAGCAAAGCAGAATAAAGATGCAAGTTCTTCCGAAGCTGAAAAGAAATTCGATGAATTTGTGAAGAAGCTCGAAAGCATTGGCGAAGTTAAAGTTGAAGACGGAGAAACAGAAGTTGGCAGCGAAAAAGTAAAAGCTGATGTTATCACTTATACATATGATGCCGGCGCACTCAAGAAAATTCTCCAGTATGTCAAGGAAGAAACTGTATCATATCTCGAAAATAACAAGTCCGTACTGGGCGACGATGCTCAGAAAACTATCGACGAGTTCAAAACTAATTTCGACAAGGCTATAAATGAATTTGACAGCAAGGTTGACAAGAATGTAAAGGTAGTATTCAAAAACTATGTCAGCAAGGATAAGAAACCGGCTAAAATGGAGCTCGTTCTTGAAAATGTTTTCCCGAGTACTGAACAGTCAGATAATTCCCACTTTGTTATAAGCGCTGATTTTACTCGCAAATCCAGCGGAGCAGCAATTATTCTTAAGGCAACAAACGGCGATGAAGAGCTTACAGCATCATTCGTAAAGGTTGTTGACGGCAACAAGACTTCATTCATAATTGAAGGATCTGATAATAAGTCTGATAAAAACATTTCTGCAAGACTTGATTACAATAAGGATGACAAGGTGTTCACAATTTCAGCCGGTGAATTTTCTTTCTCCGGTACTGCCGAAGTAAAAGACGGTTCTATCATTATCGGATTCAACCCTGATCTTTCAAAGTATAATGTTCCGGGAAAAGTTGACGTTAAACTGGAAATTTCTTCTAAACCACAGATGAATGAGATAAACGCAGAAAAGAGTCTGTTGTCAATTACAATGGAAGATCTTGAGAACCTTGTGGGTTCAATTCCGGCAGGCGGCAATGATGACGGTTACGATTACGGCGGCGCAGACGGTTCTGATATGTCTGACGCATCTACTGTTGACAATGCTCTGAAAGTATATTATGCCGGTGTTGTTGCAGGAACTATCAATAATGAAGAAAAATTACCGGACGGCACACCACTCTCAAACCTTCCGGCGAAGAATGCAACAGTTTCTGAGAGAAAAGCAGCTGCAAACAGCGCAACTGTTGAAGATGCACTTAAATACAATGGTCTTGATGAATATATCACTGATGGTTTACTTATCAGAATGGTAGTTTCAAAAGACGGCAACGTTTCATTGTGGAACGGTGAGGATTTCTCAGAGTTCAAGGATATTACACTTACAAAGAGTACAACTCTGGGAGAAATCTTCGGATAAAAAAACAATCCGGTCGTGGTAAAAAACCATGACCGGAATTTTTTTACTGTTCAAGCTTTTTAAGCTGTTCGATTTCTGATTTTTCAAGACGTATCTGACCGTCTTTGATAAGTTTGACTTCTGAAACATCATATATATGCGGTGCGGCATTTTGCGCCTTGTTCAAAAGAACCGTAAGCGAACCTGTGATAAGATTCACATCAATAACACGTCCTCTGCCGTCTGGAGTATCAACGATAGCGTCAACTTTCGGCGTAACTTTCAGCAGTGAGGTATAGACATCCTGCTCGTATTTCAGGCAGCACATAAGCCTTCCGCAAGTGCCCGATATTTTGACAGGATTAAGTGACATTCCCTGTTCCTTTGCCATTTTTATCGAAACCGGCTGAAATTCTCCCAAAAAAGTCTTACAGCAGAAAGGTCTTCCGCATATTCCAATACCGCCAAGCATTTTTGCCTCGTCACGTACACCAATCTGACGGAGTTCTATTCTTGTGCGGAAAATATAGGCGAGGTCTTTGACAAGTTCTCTGAAATCAACTCTGCCGTCAGCGGTGAAATAGAAAAGTATCTTGCTGTTGTCGAAAGAATATTCAACATTTACAAGTTTCATATCAAGCTTATGCTGGAGTATTTTCTGTTCGCATACATTGAAAGCGCGCTGTTCTTTTTTTCTGTTTTCTTCTATGGTCTTAATATCTGCATCTGTAGCCTTGCGGATAATTTTTTTCAGCGGCTGATTGATTTTATCATCGCTGAGCTGTTTTTTACTCATGGCGACTTTGCCGCATTCTATACCTCGTACCGTTTCGACAATAACATCATCGTCTATATTCAGATCGATATCAGACGGGTCGAAGTAATAGACTTTTCCGCCGTCTTTGAATCGTATTCCAACTACATTTATCATTAAAGATTCCTCCGTTTGTTCAGACCTTCAGCACAGATGAGAGCCATGTGCCGAAAAAATTCAGATTTATGTTAGTTCCAAGAACAGATTTAGCTCTGTCGATATTTTCTGCAATGCGAAGAATTTTCGCTTTTGTCATACTCTGCGCACATTCTTTTGCAATAGCCGATGAAGTTTCCGCACCGACTGCTGCCTTGACACATTCAGCGGCATTTTCTGAAAGAAATTCAAGTACGCTTGCCGCAAACGGACGACCCGCAGAAAGCTTGTTAGTCAGAACCAAAACATCATATTCTTTTCCGAAAAAAACAGCCCGAAATATATCATCTGCAAGTTTGCTTGCTTCCTGACCGCCGTTCTGGATAGTTTCTATAGTTTTGCCTATATTGCCGTCACAAAGCTGTGCTGTGTGGAGAATGTTATTATAATCCTCATCGGGAAACAGCTTTGCAACATATTCAGCCGCCTGTTCAGGTGGGGCAGGATAAAGAGAGTAAAGTCTTGAACGCGAGCGGACTGTCTGTAAAAGCATATTTGCAGAACTTACTGTCATAACAAAACGAACATTCGAGGGCGGTTCTTCGAGAACTTTCAGAAAAGCGTTCTGAGCAGGTGCAAGCATTTTGTCACAGTCAAGAAGAAGATAGACCTTTGTTGCGGCTTCGTTTGGCATTATGTACGCATCCGAGCGTATATTTCTTATAACATCTACAGAAAGCCCGCCCGACTGAGTACCGTCAGCGATAAAAATATCAGGGTGAGAATTGTGCTGAGCTTTAAGACAAGCAGGACAATTTCCGCATGGACGTTCGTTTCCTGTGCATACAGAATAGCAGGCAATGATATTTGCAAGAGTTTTTTTGCCTGTTCCCTTAGCACCGTCTATTATAATAGCATGGGGCAGGGTATTATTCCTCATGGAATCGGATAATTCCGTTATTACATTGTCGTTGAAAACAAATTCTTCAAGTCTCATAACAGCAACAGCCTTTTTTCTCAGATTTTCACACATTTATTATATACCATTTTTCGTTTTTTTACAAGACTTTTTACTTGTCACAATGTTAAACAACAGATTCAGCAGAATTATACTGTATCAGACGGCAGATTGAAATTTTGTTTATAGTCTGTAAGATATTCCAGTATTTCTGGATTTCTGCTCTTTTTAGGGCATTTGGCAGCACAGTCTATAAGAAAATCTATTTTATCGGGGTCTAAAGTAAAATTACCACATTCGGCAAGAAATTTTACCGTATTGTAATCATTCAGCTTTATAAAAAGAGTCAGTACTTCTTCGATATTTTCGCTGATATAGTTTTCGATTTCGGGCTGCGGATACTGCATAAATATATACGCGGAGAGGTAGTTTTTCAAGATATAGTCAAGCTTTTCGGAATCGCCGAGTTTTATCGAGTAGTCATTTTTTATCACCATAGGGAAAATATCGGGTATAGATTTTGCTTGTATCCTGCTGAAATCGAGTTCAATATATCTCATGTTTTTACGAATCATCAATTTTTCGATATCGAAGAAAAGAAATGCGTTTTTGTCGATGTGAGTTATATTGTCGGTCAGTGTCAGGCATTTGACAGAATAACATGAGGAAAAAGCTCGTTCGCTTATAGCAGTTACATTTTCCGGAACCGTTATATGTGTATCATTTCCACAGTAACAGTACAGAGTATTTCCTAT
Organism: uncultured Ruminococcus sp.; assembly: GCA_902767155.1. GTDB lineage: Bacteria > Bacillota > Clostridia > Oscillospirales > Acutalibacteraceae > UBA1213. The sequence goes on from CACXGC010000052.1 coordinate 7,124, forward strand.
AATTACAAAACCGTGCTCGTCGGCAAGACCTGAGCACAGAGCAAATGCCCCTCTGCCGATAAATTTTATATTTTCGGGAATATTTATGCTTGTAAGGCTTTCACAGTTGAAAAACGCATATTCGCCGATATAATTAATACTGTCGGGGAGAGTTACACTTTCAAGTTTTTCATGTTCGTAAAATGCATCTTTGCTTATGGTGGTTATGCCGTTGGGTACAACTACTTCTTTGTTTTTATTGTGACAACTGGTGTAAAGCACATCTTTTATGATTACAAGACCTTTTTCGTCTGCAAGGGATTGGCAAAAAGAAAACGCCATATCGCCTATAGATTCAACGCTGTCGGGAATTGTTACTGATTCAAGGCTTTTGCATTTATAGAAAGCGCATTTTCCGATAGAAGTAACACTGTCGGGAATGGTTATGCTTTGAAGACCTTCGCAGTTAAAAAACGTATAGTCGCTGATAGAAGTTATACTTCGGGGGAGAGTTACATTTTTCAGATGTGGACAATGCCCGAAAGCTGACGAACCGACAGAAATTACACTTTCGGGTATGTTTATGCTTGTAAGATTGTAACAGTCATAAAATGCATTTTCGCCGATTTCGGTCACACCGTCGAGAATAGTTACATTTTTCAGAAAAGTACATCTTCGGAACGCATAGTCACCGATTTTCGTTACACTGTCGGGTATAGTCACACTTTCAATACCATTACAATCCTCGAATGAGGAAATATTAATATAGGTTACACCGTTCGGAATAATGACTTTTTTATCCTGACCAAAATATTCATAAAGCACGTTTTTGAAAATTACAAATCCCTGACTGTCGGCAAGACCTTTACAGCCCTCGAATGAAGTATGATCTATATATGTCACACTATCGGGTATAGTTAAGCCGGTGATGTTTTTGCAGTTTCTGAATGAATAATACTCGATAGACGTTGTACTTTCAGGAAGTGTAACAGTATCTTTCTTTCCTTCCGGACAAATAAACATTTTAGTTTGGTCTTTGCTGAACATAATACCGTCAATAGATGAATAATTCATGTTATCGTTGTCTACGTTTATAGTTTTCAGATCTTCACATCCGTAAAAGGCATAGTAGTCGATATCATTAACGCTTGCCGGAATGGTTACACTTTCAATGCCCGAACAATTGAAAAAAGAATAACATTTTATACAAGTTACGCCATCAGGTATAATTACGTCTTTAATACCGTTTTCCTTATCATAGTGCTCAAGAACCCCGTTTTTAATTTTAAATCCCATAGCTTTATCACCTCAAAAGTCAAGCTTGATTTTATTATATCATATTCTGCGATGAATGACAAAAGTTTATTGACATTTACAATATCCGTTTTGGGATTGTAGAGGAACAGATTTGATTTCCGCTTTTTTGGCAAGAAGAAGTATTGCAGCTAAATTTGGTATAGCCATTAATCCGTTAAGTGTGTCGGAAATTTCCCACACGAGGGATATACTTGTAATACTGCCGAGATATGCCGCAGCGGCGTATATAAGACGGTAACAGTTTATGAATTTTCCGCCGGTCAGGTATTCAAGGCTTTTTTCACCGTAGTAGCACCATGAAACAAGTGTAGCAAATGCGAAAACCGCAATTGAAATGCTGATAAAGATTTTTCCGGCAATACCGAGAGAGTTTTCAAATACTGCAATGCTGAGAGATATCCCATCGGTGTTCATGCTGTCACAATCAGAGGCAATAATACAAAGAGCCATAAGTGTACATAAAACTATGGTGTCGGTGAAAACTTGAAACATTCCCCACATTCCCTGACGATAAGGGTCATTAGTGTCGGCGGCGGCGTGTACTATAGGTGAACTTCCAAGACCGGCTTCGTTTGAGAAAACACCTCTTGATATGCCGTATTTTAAAGCCCTTGCCATACCGTGACCGAGAAAACCGCCGGCAGCTGCACGGATATCAAATGCAGAAACGAATATTTTTTCGACAGCGCAGGGAATATTCCGAAAATGAATTGCAAGTACAGTGAGTGACATAAGGATATAGGCAACAGCCATAACAGGAATTATTTTTTCCGTAAGAGCAGCGATTCTTTTTATGCCGCCGAAAACTATAACAGCGGTCAGAGCGGCAAGTATTATTCCGCATACTGATTCGGAAATGCCGAAACAATTATGCAAAGCACCGGCAGCAGAATTTGCCTGTGTCATATTTCCCATTCCCAAAGCGGCAAATGTGCAGAAAACGGCAAAGATAACAGCTCCCCATTTGCAGTGCAGACCCTTTTCTATGTAGTACATAGGACCGCCCACGAATTTGCCGTTTCTTTTTTCACGATATTTCACTCCGAGAACATTTTCAACAAATACTGTTGCCATGCCGAATAATGCCGCTAATTGCATCCATAGAACAGCACCTGCACCGCCAAGTGTTACAGCGCTTGCAACGCCGACAATATTTCCTGTACCGATAGCACCGGCAAGAGCAGTTGCCATAGCCTGAAAAGGGGAAATTTTATCGCTGTCGGGACGATTGTTTTCTTTTCTGAACAAGGACATGAAAGTGACATTCCACCATGTTTTAAAATGGCGTATCTGGAAGAAATTCATTTTTATGGTGAAGTAAATTCCGATGCCGAGCAAAACGCATAACATTAGTGGTCCCCAGACTATACCGTTGACGAAAGAATTTATTTTTTGAACAGTTTCCATTAAAATCCCCCCGATACAATATATACTGACAACCACAGCAATATGCAATTAGCAATTAGCAATGTGCAATGTGCAATTTTTTTAGGATTACCGAGTGTGACAGTCGTGACAGTTCTATCTAAAAGTCGCTATAGGGCAAAATTTAAGAAAAAAAGCTGTATAAAGAAGTTATAGAAATGACCTGCACGACTGTCACTGAATAATGGTGTAGGTCGTGTAAGTCATATATAAAAGTCGCTATAGGGCAAAATTTAAGAAAAAAGCTGTATAGAGGAGTTATAGAAATGACCTGCACGACTTACACCTTTAAGGAAGTACAAAGGGAGAGGTCTACGAGGTCATATCTAAAAGTTGTCTATAGGCGAAAATTTAAAAAAACGCTATATAGAGAACTTTAGGAAATGACCTTTTCGACCTCTCCTTATGAAAAGTACATATTTATTTTATTTCACATTGCTAATTGCTAATTGTATATCAGGTTGTTTCGAGTTTAACAGGCTTTGTATGCCAGATAGTTTCGGAATAATCTCTGATGGAACGGTCAGCGGCAAATCTGCCTGCTTTTGCGATGTTTACAAGTGACATCTTGTTCCATGTATTCTTTTCCAGATACAAGCGTGAAGCTTTCTGCTGGGTATTTGCGTAATCTGCGAAATCTGCAAGTACCATATACGGGTCAACTGTAGAGAGAGAGTTTGCAATATCATTGAAACGCTCACCGAATTCGCTGCGGATACCGTCAACAGCTGCACGAATGATGTGGTTATTGTTGTAGGGTACAGCAGGGTTGTAGCCCTGTTTTTTGAGCTGATTTACTTCCGGAGTTGTCATACCGAAGATGAGGGAGTTTGTATCGCCTACAACATCGTGTATTTCAACATTTGCACCGTCAAGTGTACCAATAGTTACAGCGCCGTTTATCATGAATTTCATGTTTGAAGTACCGGATGCCTCTGTTCCGGCAAGAGAAATCTGTTCGCTTATCTCAGCAGCAGGAATGAGTTTTTCGGCAACAGATACTCTGTAATCCTCAAGATAGATAACTTTAAGCTTTTTATTCACTCTCGGGTCGTTGTTTATCTTATCGGCAAGGGCAACTATAAACTGGATTATCTGCTTTGCAAAGTAGTAGCCCGGAGCAGCTTTTGCGCCGAAGATATAGGTCTTTGGCTTATAATCTGCGTTGGGGTTATCTCTGAGCCACTGATATGTGCTGTAGATGTGGAGAGCATTGAGAAGCTGTCTCTTGTACTCGTGCAGACGTTTTACCTGAACGTCAAAGATAGAAGTCGGGTCAACCTTGATACCGTTGTTTGCAAGGATATACTTAGCCATTCTCTCCTTGTTTTCCTTCTTTATAGCAGCGAGTTTTGCGAGAACTACAGCGTCACTCTTATATGCCATAAGACCCTCAAGAGCGTTTGCATCTCTGATATACTTGTCGCCGATAAGCTCTGTAATAAGCTTTGCAAGTCCGGGGTTGGACTGGTTGAGCCAGCGTCTGTGAGCGATACCGTTAGTTACGTTCTTGAACTTTTCGGGAGTTACGGTATAGAAATCATGGAATACGCTGTCCTTGAGAATTTCGCTGTGCAGTTTTGATACGCCGTTTACAGAATGTGAAGCAATGACAGCCATATTTGCCATTCTTACGATACCATCGTTTATTATAGCCATTCTGCCGATTTTCCAGCCATCTACGCCGAGTTTGTGCATTTCTTCACAGAAACGGCGGTTTATCTCCTCAACTATCTGATAGATACGAGGAAGTCTTCTCTGGAAGAGTTCAACCTGCCAACATTCAAGAGCTTCACTCATGACAGTATGGTTGGTGTAAGCTATTGTGCGTGTTACGATATCCCAGGCCTTATCCCATTCGTAGCCACATTCATCAAGCATTATTCTCATAAGCTCAGGAACAGCAAGTACAGGATGTGTATCGTTGAGGTGAATAGCAACGACTTCCGGAAGGTTATCGAGGGAATTGTGATTTTTCAGGTGACGCTGTATAATATCCTGAATTGTAGCGGAAACGAGGAAGTATTGCTGGCTCAGGCGAAGGCTCTTTCCTTCCGAGTGGTTATCCTCAGGATAGAGAACTCTTGTAATACTTTCAGCAAGCGCTTTCTGTTCCATAGCACGGATATAGTCACCGGAGTTGAACAGTTTCATATCGAAATTATCAGAAGTTGCTGCCCAAAGTCTGAGTCTGCTGATACCCTTTCCTTCATTTCCGGGAACGAGCATATCATAAGGTGTAGCGATTATTTTTGTAGGATTTTCAAGCTCTATTGAATGATAGTTTTCGTGCCAGATTTCTTTGATTTTGCCGTCAAAGTAGACCGGAATACTTTTTTCGGGATGAGCCTGAAGCCATACCGAACCGCCCGGAAGCCAGAAATCCGGAAGTTCTGTCTGCCAGCCGTCTACGAGTTTCTGGCGGAAAATACCGTATTCATAGCGGAGTGAGTAACCCATTGCGCTGTATTTCTGTGTTGCAAGACCATCGAGGAAACAAGCAGCAAGTCTTCCAAGACCGCCATTACCGAGACCGGCATCCGGTTCCTGTTCATAAATATTCTCAAGTTTGATATTAAGGCTTTGGAGAGCCTGTTTTACTGTTTCTTCAAGCCCGAGATTGTAAAGGTCATTTTTGAGTGAACGACCCATAAGGAATTCCATACAAAGGTAGTAAACTGTTTTGCTGTTCTGTTTTACGGCAGCGGCAGTAAAATCCTTGTGTTCCTGTCTCATGATATCACGAAGAACCAATACAACTGCTTTGTAATAATGCTCGTCGGTAGCATCAGTAGGAGATACACCGAAATTGTGTGAAAGCTTTGCAATAATAAGCTCTCTTGCCTCGCTTGGAGTAAGCTTGGACTTAGACATGATAAAAACCCCCTAAATAAATTTAGCTTCTTATTCCTGATTTGAATCGTTAAAAAAAACAATTCCAACTTATTATAACCTATTTTCAATGATTTTTCAACCGAAATGAGAAATAAACATGAAATTTTGCTCTGGAAAGAAAAATCTCTCTTGACAAGCGTACAAAAATCGTTATAATATGTTGTATGGTATTTGTGGCTATGATGAGAAAAAGAACATGATCGACACCAAAGAGAGGGGAGCAATGGTGGAATATCCCTGTGTCAGATGGTTCGGGCTGACTCGGAGCTTTCGTGCAAAACACGGCGTATGACTGCGTTAAAGTCTAAAGAGTGGCATAGAATTTTCTGTGCAAATTGGGTGGTAACACGGATCCTTTCGTCCCATGCGTTAGGATCCGTTATGTTTTTGCTCATGGAAAAATAAGAGAAAAGGTGATTTGTAATGAAATGGACAGGACTTAATGAACTGAGAGAAAAATATCTTTCCTTTTTTGAATCAAAGGGACATCTCAGACTGCCAAGCTTTCCGCTGATACCAAGAGACGACAAAAGTCTTCTCCTGATAAATTCGGGAATGGCACCAATGAAAAAGTATTTCACGGGTGAGGTAACACCGCCCAGAAAAAGAGTGACCACTTGCCAGAAATGTATCCGTACACCTGATATCGAAAGAGTTGGTATTACAGCAAGACATGGTACATTCTTTGAAATGCTCGGAAACTTCTCTTTCGGCGATTACTTCAAGCATGAGGCTACAAAATGGGCATGGGAATTCTGCACGGATGTTCTTGAACTCCCTGTCGAAAAGGTATGGATATCCATATACGAAAATGATGACGAGGCTTTTGACATATGGACAAAAGAAGTCGGTGTTTCTGCTGACCATATAGTACGTCTCGGCAAGGAAGATAATTTCTGGGAGCATGGCGAAGGTCCTTGCGGTCCGTGTTCCGAACTGTATTTTGACAGAGGAGAAAAATATGGCTGCGGCAAGCCTACTTGTGGTGTCGGCTGTGACTGTGACAGATATGTCGAATTCTGGAACAATGTTTTCACTCAGTTCGACAACGACGGTCATAACAATTACACACCTCTCGACCATCCCAATATTGATACGGGTATGGGTCTCGAAAGACTTGCTTGTATCATGCAGGGCGTGGACAATCTTTTTCTCGTCGATACCGTGCAGAATATCATGAAAAAGATAAGCGAACTTGTCGGTGTTCAGTATGGCGCAGGCGAAAAGAGCGATATTTCTCTCCGTGTTATTACTGACCATATCAGAAGTGTAACTTTCATGATCGGTGACGGTGTAATGCCTTCAAACGAGGGCAGAGGTTATGTTCTCCGCCGCCTTCTCAGAAGAGCTGCAAGACATGGCAGACTTCTTGGCGTGAATGAACCGTTCCTCTACAAAGTAGTAGATACTGTTATAGCTGAAAATGCGGCTTATCCGGAACTTGCAGAAAAGCGTGAGATTATCGTAAAGGTTATCAAAACGGAAGAAGAATCTTTCAGCAGAACACTCGATCAGGGTATGAATCTTCTCAACGAGATAATCGAAAAATCGGAAATAAACCGTATTTCGGGCGAGGATGCTTTCCGTCTCAATGATACTTTCGGCTTCCCAATAGATCTTATACGTGAAATTGCAGAAGAAAAAGGTATGATAGTAGATATGGAAGGCTATGAAACCCTTTTGAAAGAACAGAAACAAAGAGCAAAGGCTGCAAGAAAAAAATCTGATACAGAAGCATGGCTTAGTGATGCTGTCGATTTCAGCGGTATTGAAAAGACAAATTTTGTCGGCTATACTCAGCTTGCTGCTGACGCTAAGATAAAAGCTATTGTCAAGGACGGCGAAAAGGCAGAATTCGGCGGTACAGGTGAGGATGTTGTAATTGTGCTCGATGTTACACCTTTCTATGCAGAAAGCGGCGGACAAGTCGGTGACATTGGTACTATCACAACAGACAAGGCTGTTATAAAAGTACTTGATACTGTTAAGGACAACAACGGCATTTATATGCACCGCTGCGAAATAACAAAGGGTACTATAGAAGTCGGTGACACTGTAAAAGCTATTGTCGATGAGGAAACACGTTATTCTATAATGAGAAATCATACAGCTGCACACCTTCTTCAGGCAGCACTCCGCCGTGTACTCGGTACTCATGTTGAACAGGCAGGTCAGCTTGTAACTGCTGATAAACTGAGATTTGACTTCACTCATTTTTCGGCACTGACTCCCGAAGAACTCAAAAAGACCGAAGAACTTGTGAACGAGGAAATTTTCAAGGGAATTGATGTCATAACAAAAGAAATGAATATCGAAGATGCAAAGAAACTTGGTGCTATGGCATTGTTCGGCGAAAAATACGGGGATGTTGTACGTGTTGTTATGGCAGGAGATTTTTCAAAGGAATTCTGCGGCGGTACTCATATCGAAAATACTGCAAAAATAGGGCTGTTCCGTATTCTCGGAGAAAATTCTGTTGCTGCCGGCGTTAGAAGAATCGAAGCTGTGACAGGTAAAGGCGTTCTTTCATATATAGACGAAGTTATGGGTATCCTCACCGGCTCAATGAAGCTGTTCAAGGTTACAGCAATGAGCAATTTTACGGCAGCCGGCGAGAAAATTATGGAAGAAATGAAAGCTAAGGACAGAGAAATAGAAGTTCTTACATCAAAGCTTTCGGCTCAGGGCGTAGAAAATATGCTTGCGGGCGCTGTTGAAAAGGATGGAATACGCATTGCTTGTGCAAAATTCCCGAATACCAATACGGTTTCGCTCAAGAGCATGACCGACAAGGTACTCGACACAGCACCTGACTGCATTGCTGTAATGTTCGGTATAGACGGCGACAAGGCTAATATATCTGTAGCCTGCGGTAAGGCAGCACAGTCAAAGGGTGCTCATGCCGGAAAAATAGTTAAGGATGTTGCAGCTATGGTCAGCGGAAAAGGCGGCGGAAAGCCTGAAAGAGCAATGGCAGGTGTCGGCGATATCAGTAAGATAGATTCCGCTCTTGCAAAGGCTGTTGAGATAGCAGCATCGAGTCTGAACTAAGAGCAAGTTTTCCGGCTGAAACATTACGACAAAAACGAAAGGGATGAGCGAATGGATATAAACAACGCATTTGAGATCATTACGAAAAAATTTGAAAATACTGTTGCACCGAAAGGCTACAGCAGGGAAACTGTAGCAGATTCAGCAGATGACCTTACGGCACTGTTTATAGGAGAAATTGCTTACAGTATAGTATATACTTTTCAGTCAAAAAGAGTCGTTCTGAAAAGATGTTCTGTTGAGGACGGAACTCCCGACAATGACTGGAAGATACTTGCAACATGGCTTTTTGATCCGGAAACGGATACGGAAAGAGAAGCTGAAAGCATAGGCGACGATTTTTCTGAAACCGTGAAAGGTCCGAAACAGGTCGCCGCAGCGCAGAAACAGAAAAAACGCAAGAAAGGCGAAGACGGTAATATTGATCCGCTCTTTCTTGCTAACCGTATGGTGACATATTTTCCGGAACTGAAAGACGAAATTGCTTATGAGTTGTCACATTATGAACAGTTCAGAGGCGTGACTTTTGCTCATGAAAAAATTGCACCGGAATTTAATGGCATGGTCGAAGAAGCAAATAAGGATAAACTTGCAAAACTTTCGGCAGGTCTTGCGGCACTTTATTCGTCCGGAGATCTCGATACAAAGGGAATTATTACGTATATTCTTCTGAATACTGTTGAAAGTGATGAAAAGTTTGAACAGCTCATCGAATCTTTTGCCGAAAATGATAAAAAGGTCGCAAGAGAATCAAGAAAACTCAGGGGCAAAAAAATAAAGCCTGAAAAACCGAAAAAATCACGCAGCTATGTTGCCGGCTCTCTTAATAATCCCTGAAAAATTTCGTGCTGAGGCGTGAAAAAATACTTGACAACCCTGCTTGGAGTGTGCTATATTATAGGTACCTCAAGTGGGGTTTATTTTTTTGTGCTTTTTTGAGGCTAAATTATTCCGAGATACCGGGAGGTGCCGTAAAATGAGAGTAAAGATAACAATAGCTTGCACAGAGTGCAAACAGCGTAATTACAACACAATGAAGAACAAGAAGAACGATCCGGACAGACTTGAAATGAACAAGTACTGCAGATTCTGCAAAAAGCATACTCTGCACAAGGAAACTAAGTGATTGAACGGAGGATTTTCTATGGCAAAGAAAAAAGAGCCTGAGAAAAAGCCTAATGCCCTTAAAAAGGCAGGAGGCGGTATCAAAAAATTCTTCCGTGATCTTAAAAGTGAAATCCGCAAGATCGTTTGGCCAACACCGAAGGCAACATTCAGAAATATGGGAATAGTATTGCTGTCGATGCTTATTGTCGGATTGGTAGTGTTCGGTCTTGATACAGGTCTCGGAACACTTCTTGGCTTTGTTATGCACGTGTAAAAAATTTTCGTGAGACGGGGGAGAAAATATGTCTAACGACCAGACAGCAAACGGCGTAGGCGGTGAGGAAGCAGTTTATAATACTGCACCGAGCAGAAATGATGCCGACAATAAGCCAAAATGGTATATAGTGCATACATATTCCGGCTACGAGAATAAAGTACAGACAACGCTGAAACAAAAAGTAGAAAATATGAAGAAAAATGACGAATTTCTGGAAATCGTCGTTCCTGTTGAAACCGTTATGGAACCTGTGAAAAAAAAGGTCAGCGATAATGAAAAAGGAAAATACGAGAAGGACAAGGACGGAAATTATGTCAAAAGGGTCGAATATAAGATTTTCCCGAGTTATGTGTTTATAAAGATGGTTATGAATGATGCTAACCAGAACTTTGTAAGATCTATCAGGGGTTGTACCGGATTCGTCGGACTTAATTCGATGAACGCAACAGAAAAGATCGCCGGAACGATTGTTCACAATGATCCGCCGGCATTGTCCGATGAGGAAGTGCTGGAACTTGGACTCGAAAAGTCAAATGGTGATACACAAGTTAAATTCAGATTTGACTATAAGGTTGGCGATACCGTCAGAATTATAGGTCAGTGTCCGTTTGAAGATCCGATTTGCGTCGTTGAAGCAATCGACGAGGAAAACAGAACAGTAACAGTTATGGGAAATATGTTCGGCAGGAAAATACCGGCAGAACTGTCAGTAACAGATGTTGAACCGGCAGAACTGTAAGGTGAGTTTGGTAATGACGGAGAAATCCGTTATTATAGAGGGATTTTTCCCTCGTGGGAGGAAGCGGAAATTTTTATACCGCTCCGACATTTACCACGAATTTTGGAGGTGCAAAGAAAATGGCTCAGAAGGTAACAGGCTTGATTAAGCTCCAGATACCGGCCGGCAAAGCAACACCGGCACCGCCTGTTGGTCCTGCATTAGGTCAGCATGGTGTTAATATCAGTGCGTTCACAAAAGAATTCAATGAGCGTACAAAGAAGGATGTAGGTCTCATCATTCCTGTAGTAATTACAGTATACGCAGACCGTTCATTCACATTCGTAACAAAAACCCCTCCCGCAGCAGTTCTTATCAAGAAGGCTTGCGGCATCGAAACAGCATCGGGTGA
>CACXGC010000053.1 GCA_902767155.1 uncultured Ruminococcus sp.
CTAATAGTAAATTATAGATGTTGAATTTCGTTAAATATGCCTATAGACATTTTACATCTGATTATTATTATTGCGGACAGGAAACAAAAATATAATATATTTATTCATTTTGAGCAAAAAGCGTCCGTGTTTCGCTTAATAATAGCACAAAAATTTCCATAAAAGGTAAAAAATACTGTATGATTTGTATGTTTTAATATTTCCGGTCAGAATTATTGTTTTCATTATAGCCACTATTTTTAGTACAAAAATAACTTTTTTCTTTTTACTAAGACAATTTTTCTCGTCACGTTTTTTCAAAAAAACAGTGTTTATTTTTGTCACAGTTCAACTATCCAAAGGTCTTTTAATATTGTCAAAGAAAGCTTTCAGATACTGTTTTTCTTTCTCCGTAAGTTCCGCATTTTCAAGCATATCAGGTCTTCTGAGAAAAGTTTCTTCAACAGATTTTTCTCTGCGCCACTTTTCGATATTTGCATGATGTCCGCTCAGCAATACGTCAGGAACTGTTTTTCCTCGCCATTCTGCCGGCTTTGTATACTGAGGGTATTCCAGCAGTCCGCTGAAATGACTTTCATCTGAAAAGCAGAGGTCATCTGACAATACTCCCGGCACAAGACGGCTTACAGAATCCGCAAGCACCAATGCCGGCAGTTCTCCGCCGGTCAGAACGTAATCACCAATAGATATTTCCTCATCCACATATTCATCAAGAACACGCTGGTCTACACCCTCATAGTGACCGCATAATATGGTTATATTCTTATACTGCGACAATTCTCCAAGTTTCTGTTGCGTAAGTACCTTTCCTTTAGGTGACATATATATAAAATGCGGTTTTTCACCGATATGTTCCATAATATTCTCAAAGCAAAGGGCGATTGGTTCGGCTTTCATAAGCATCCCCATACCGCCGCCGTATGTTGTATCATCAACACGTTTATGTTTATCAAAGGCAAAGTCTCTCAGCTGATGACAATATACTTCTATCAACCCCTTTGTTCTTGCCCTACCAATTATACTCTCGCACATAACTGCTTCACACATTTCCGGAAACAGTGTAATAATATCAATCCTCATCTTCAAATAACCCGCCTACTATTCCGGTATTTATAATTATTCTACCGTTTTCAATGTCTACTGATTCCACCACTTCGGGTATTTTAGGTATCAGATAGTCTTTTCCGTCTTTTGTAATCTGGTAAACATCGTTTGCACCTGTTTGTATAACATCAGTAACAACTCCGTATATTGTACCATTCACAGAATCAACAGCTTCAAGTCCTATTATATCCTGTACAAAATAAACGCCGTCCGGCAATTTGGCATCTTCCCTGTTTATATACACAACTGTACCCCTGAGTTTTTCAGCTTCTTCAACGGTTTTCACATCTTTGAACCCAACAATGGCTACATTCTTGCTGACTTTAGCCGAACGGATATCAAGCTTTGTACCGTCCTTTTTGTACAGTGCTTTAAACTTTGTAATAAATTCCGGTTCGTCGCACCATGGGTCAATTCTCACTTCACCTTTCAGACCATGGACACCGACAATTTTTCCTGTTTCCAAAAATTGTTTTTTCATAAAAAAAGCCCTTCTTCTATAACAAAGGGAGATACCCGTCAAACGGATGTCTCCCTCGAACTACCCATCTACAAAAACAATGGGATTTCCTGTTTTTAAGCAGGAATAACATTTTTGATAAGTTTTAGAAAACTTATTGAGATCACTCGATCTCTACCTGTACCTTTTCTTCGTTTCTAGCTGCAGCAGCTCTCATTACGGTACGAATTGCCTTTGCAATTCTGCCCTGTCTGCCAATGACTCTTCCCATATCATCTTCTGATACGTGCAGATGATAAACAACAATTCCTTCTTCGTTTTTCTCATCTGCTGTTACTTTGATTTCCTCAGGCTTTTCAACAAGACCCGAAACAATTGCTATAAGTAGTTCTTTCATGGTTTCCTCCGGGGACCTAATTACTCAATTATACCATTTTTCTTAAGAAGTGCCTTTACTGTATCTGTAGGCTGTGCACCGTTAGCTATCCACTTCTTAGCCTTCTCTGCATCCACCTTGAACTTTGACGGTTCTACAAGCGGATTGTATGTTCCTATTTCTTCGATAAATCTTCCATCTCTCGGGTATCTGGAATCAGCTACCACGATACGATAGAAAGGTGTTTTCTTTGCGCCCATACGGCGAAGTCTGATCTTTACTGCCATTTTTATTTACCTCCAAAAATTTTGATGCAGAACAAGCTGCAATTTATATTTCACCGATTTGTACCGGAGAAACATCTGATTATTTTTTCGGGAATTTTCCCATACTGCCAAATGGCAGACCGCCAAGACCCGGAAGGCGTTTTCTTTTGCCGTCCTTACCTCTTGCATTCATTGATTTCATAAACTTGCGCATTTGCTCGTACTGCTTCATAAGTCGGTTGACATCTTCGACCTTAACGCCGCTGCCGGACGCAATTCTGCGCTTTCTTGAGGGATTTATCAGGTCAGGATTTTCCCTTTCCTGTTTCGTCATAGACGATATCATTGCTTCAACTCTGTCCAGGGCTCTGTCATCAAATTCCATATCTTTGATCTGGTCATTCATACCGGGAAGTTTAGCAAGTATATTTTTTACGCTTCCCATACGTTTTATCTGACCGAGCTGCTCATAAAGGTCATTCATGTCGAACTTGTTCTGCTGGAACTTTTTCGCCATTTCCTGTGCCTTTTGCTGATCGAGACGATTTTCAGCATCCTCGATCAATGTGAGCACATCACCCATTCCGAGAATTCTTGATGCCATTCTGTCAGGATGAAAGATCTCAAGATCATCAAGTTTTTCACCCATACCGGCGAATTTTATCGGCTTACCTGTAACTGCCTTAACAGAGAGGGCTGCACCGCCTCTTGTATCGCCGTCGAGTTTTGTCAGAATAACGCCGGAAATGTCGAGAAGCTCGTCAAACGACTTTGCAACATTTACAGCATCCTGACCCGTCATAGAGTCAACCACAAGCAATATCTCAGTAGGATTAACTTCCTCCTTGATATTTTTCAGCTCGTTCATAAGTTTTTCGTCAATATGCAAACGTCCTGCTGTATCAAGAATTACGATATCGTTACCATAGTCCTTAGCATGAGCAACTGCTTTTTTTGCAATTTCGACAGGATCGCCCTGTCCCATTTCAAATACAGCAGCTCCTGCTTGTGCTCCAACAACTTTAAGCTGTTCTATAGCCGCCGGACGATAAACGTCACAAGCTGCAAGAAGCGGACGATGTCCGTGTTTCTTATACATTTTTGCAAGTTTTGCACTGTGTGTTGTCTTACCGGAACCCTGAAGACCGCACATCATGATGATTGTCGGCGGTTTGGAAGCAATGTTTATTCTGGTTTCCTCCGAACCCATCAGGGAGATAAGTTCCTCATTAACGATCTTGATAACCATCTGTCCGGGAGTCAGGCTTTCCATAACATCTGCTCCGACAGCTCTTTCGGTTACCTTCGCCGTGAAATTTTTTGCCACCTTGTAGTTTACGTCCGCTTCGAGAAGTGCCATACGCACCTCTTTCATTGCGCTTTTAACGTCATCCTGGGTAAGCTTTCCCTTACTGCGAAGCTTTCTGAACGCAGCCGCAAGCTTTTCTGAAAGTCCTTCAAATGCCAACTGCCTCACTCCTTGTCTTCATTAAGGTCACCCAACTTTTCAAGTTCGGCTAATATAACCTTAATGCTTTCATTAATATCCTTTGAGCGGTACACCTTAATATTCTTTTCATCGATAATATCCACAGATTCACGGATTATATGCAGACCCTCACGTATACGGGTAAATTTGGCTGCAAGACCGAGTTTCTGTTCCATTTCAAAGAGAATTCCCTCTGCTCTTTTGATATTATCACGCACGCCCTGTCTCGATATACCGAGATTAGCACCGATTTCTCCGAGTGACAGGTCATCATTATAGTAATATTCAAGCGATTCCCTCTGTTTATCGGTAAGCAGTTCACCGTAGAAGTCCAGCAACAGAGCCACTCGCATATCCTTTGCCACGAAACCGCCCCCCGAAAGCGCATTCTGTAAAGTATTGTCCTTTACAGTACCTGACTATTATACTATATTCACAATCATTTGTCAATACAATTTTTCAAATATTCTGTTTTTTTGCGTAAAACCTTATTTTTTCTCGTCGTTTCTTTCACGAATTATGAAGCGTATCGGAGTTCCCTGCATACCGAAAGTTTCACGGATACGATTTTCGAGATATCTCTGGTATGAAAAGTGAAACAGTTCTGCATTATTTACAAAAAACACAAATGTCGGCGGCTTAACGGATGCTTGTGTAACATACATAATTTTCAGTCTTCTGCCCTTATCTGTCGGCGGCTGAACTCTGGCGACCGCATCGGCAAGCAGGTCATTTAGCATACCCGTAGTTATGCGCATTGCCGCAGAATTTACAACTGTGACTATCAGTTCAAACAGACGATCAACTCTCTGACCTGTTTTTGCAGATATAAAAATAAACGGTGCATATGACATAAAAGAAAATTCAGTTTCGAGTTTCTTTCGGTATTCGTTCATAGTCTTATCATTTTTTTCGACAGCATCCCATTTATTAACGGCTATAATACAGGCTTTTCCGGCCTCATGTGCAAGTCCGGCGATTTTCGTATCCTGTTCGGTAACACCCTTTTCCGCATCTATCATTATGACACATACATCACTTCTTTCAATCGCCATTTTCGCACGGATAATGCTGTATTTTTCAATAGCATCATCAACTTTGCTTTTGCGTCGCAGTCCGGCTGTATCCGTCAGCATAAAACGTCCGTATTTGTTTTCAACAATTGTGTCGATACTGTCTCTTGTTGTGCCGGCAATATCAGATACTATGCACCTGTTTTCTCCGGTTATACGGTTTACGAGGGAAGATTTTCCGGCATTCGGTCTGCCTATTATAGCCACCTTTATATTGTCGTCTTCACTTTCATTGTCATTTGGTTCCGGAAGAAGCTCGAACACCGCATCAAGAAGATCACCCGTTCCATGACCATGAACAGATGAAACCTGTATCGGTTCTCCGAGACCAAGATTATAAAACTCATAAAAATTCGGGTCAGGTTCTCCGATACCATCGCATTTATTCACGCACAATACTACAGGTCTGCCGCTTTTCTGCATCATAGCGGCAACTTCCTCGTCAGTCGCAACAACGCCGCTTTTCACGTCTGTCACAAGAACTATCACATCTGCCGCATCAATGGCAAGTTCTGCCTGACGGCGCATTTGTTTGAGAATTATATCATCGGAATAAGGCTCTATTCCTCCTGTATCAATAACAGTAATTTTTCTGTTTCTCCATTCGCACTGACCGAAAATACGATCTCTTGTAACACCTGGTGTATCATTTACTATAGCGACACGTTCCCCTATAAGCTTATTAAACAAAGTAGACTTTCCCACATTCGGGCGGCCTACAATTGCAACAACAGGATTTCCCACTTAAAAAACCCCCTTTTCCATTATAAACAAAAAATAGAGAAGGATCTCTCCTTCTCTACCTGTTCGCAAAAAGCGATTATGCTTCTACGTTAAGTACAGCTCTTCCCTTGTACATACCGCAGTTCTTGCAAGCTCTGTGAGCGAGCTTATATTCGCCGCAGTTAGGACAAGTAACAAGTGCAGGAGCTTCAAGCTTCCATACTGATGATCTTCTGGTATCTCTTCTTGCTTTAGAAGTCTTTCTCTTAGGTACTGCCATTTCAACAACCTCCTTGATAATAAAGTACAAAAATCATTCTTCCAGCAGCTTTCCCAAAGCTGCAAATCTCGGGTCAGGTTCTCGCTCAGGGCAATTGCACTTTCCCTCGTTAAGATTTTTTCCGCACTTTGGACACAAGCCCTTACAGGAATCCTTACAGAGGAACTTTGACGGAAGCTCCAAAAGAATATCATCTCTGAGCA
>CACXGC010000054.1 GCA_902767155.1 uncultured Ruminococcus sp.
ACACACGGGGATAGCTCGTTGATACTGTACGGGTTGCCGTACTTGAGCGAGAAGCCCCCACCTCTATAGGTGGGGGAGTATGTCACACGGATGCAGAATAGTTTTTCTGCGAAAATTACCATTCAATGATAGGGAAAATTCTGCTATAATGTAGGGTGTAAAAGGAAATTGTTATTGGCGGTGAGTAAGATAATGAAAACAGTAAAAACTTTTCTCGTGTTTATTGCAGCGGCAGTAATTCTGTTGCCGAACGGCTCTAATGTATTTGCTGAGGATGAAGAACCATATGAAGAACCGACAGAGTATTCTGTTGACTGGGAAGAACCGTCTTACGAAGAACCTGATCCGCAATACGAAGATCCAGAACCTTATTATGAAGAGCCGGAATACGAAGATCCTGACCCTGAATATGAAGACCCTGAACCGGAGTATGAGGATTCTGAACCTGAATATGAAGACCCCGAGCCTGAGTATGAAGACCCTGAGCCGGAATACGAAGAATCAGAGCCGGAATATGAAGACCCCGAATCGTCATATTATGAAGAACCATCCGAAGAAGAGCCGGAATCATATATTGAAGATGAATCTGAGGAATACAGTGAGGAAGAGGAATCTGTTGAGGAAAGCAGCGAACCTGAAAAAATCATTGTACCCGTAACAGACCCGTTCAGATCAGTCGGAAAAATGAAATATATACTTCCGGTAGATGACCCGTCGTTTGTTTCTCCTGAAAGCCGTGCAGAAGAGGAAAAAAAGGCTCAGAGTTCTGCCGAGGCTGCGGCTGTTATAAATCCTGACAGTAAATTGCTTGATTCTCCGCCCATGCCGTCCGATGAGCCGTCAGTGGCACTCCCTTATTATCAGGAGGATGACAGTTCTTCCGTATTGATGGGAATGATTTTCTGGTCGATAATAGGAATAGTTGTAACAGCAATTCTTATAATGATCTTAAATTTCAAGGGTGACAGTTCCGATTATTCGTTTAACCGAAAGCGTTATTATAAACAGCAGAACAAAGTTTTAAATACAAGGTACAGACAGTAAAAAATCAGCGGATCGCATTGGAAAATACCATGCGGTCCGCATTTTTTGAATATGGCAGGAAAAACTTCCTTATTTTTGTCACGAGTCTATTCCGACAACTTCTCCAAGAACTTGTCCTATTGGGTCACGAATAACTATGTCAGCATTTTTGTCAAAACTTGTTGCGGATTTGTTAAGCAAAACTATCTTGTTTCCGTTGAAGTAATTCAGAAATCCTGCTGCCGGATAAACATTCAGCGAAGTCCCCCCGATTATCAGAACATCTGCATTTGCAATTGCACGAACAGCATTTGTTACTGTTTTATCATCCAGTCCTTCTTCATAAAGCACAACATCGGGTTTTATTATGCCGCCACATTTGCATTTTGGGATATCTGTACTTTCAGCTATTGCAGACACATCGTAGAATTTGTGGCATTTCATGCAGTAATTGCGCATTACAGAACCGTGAAGTTCATACACTTTTTTACTGCCTGCCATCTGATGAAGTCCGTCAATATTTTGTGTTATAACAGCTTTAAGTTTACCCTGCTTTTCAAGTTCTGCAAGAGCAAGGTGCGCTTTGTTTGGTCTTGCCTCAGGACAAAGCATTTTGTCACGGTAGAAGTCGAAAAAATCTCTCGGTTTTGTCATAAAAAAGCTGTGGCTGAGAATTGTTTCCGGCGGATATTTATATTTCATGTTATAAAGTCCGTCAACACTTCTGAAATCCGGAATACCGCTTTCGGTGGAAACTCCTGCGCCGCCGAAAAATACGATATCGTTGTTTTTTTCAATGACATCTTTCAGTTCCTCGTACATAAAAAATCACTCCTTGTTTAATAGTTGTCATAGTTGTCAGACTTCGAGCCGTCATACATTTTGAAAGTGCGGCTTTGAGTCGTATCACTGGAAAAATTGTTGTTCTGGCTTTTCAATGCTTTAATATTGCTGTGTCCGCCCCTTTTTACTCTGTATGAAAGATAAGCGCATACCAAACCGAATAAAAAGCTTATGACTGTTCCTGATATCAGCGAAAAACTGTTATCAGCCGGAAGTTCGGTACAATACTGTGACGGATTCTTTTTATGGTAGTAAATGTTCAGATTGCCGTTTATTCTCGTATGCTCAGGCGGTTTTGAAATAACTGCATTGTATTCATTATCCTCAACGAAGTAGTGACAGTACGCTGCGGAAACAGTATCTCCGGAATATTTCAGATTGTAAACTTCGGCATCAGTTTCTACCCATACATTTCTTGCGGCTGTCTGCATATCGTTGAATGAAAACATGACGACACTACCTGCAATAAGCAGTGCAGCAATTATTGTCAGAACATAGGAGATAATATCTGTAAAGATTGATTCGGATGGGGCAGAAGTTACAGCAGTTTCAGGAAAGGAAAATTTTTCGGGTAAAGTATTTCTTTCTTGTTTTGATGATATCCACAGACCCATTTCTAAAACTCCCGTATCAGTGATTTATTGCCTTTATTGGCATACCGGCAAATTTTATGAAGTTTCCGTCTGCCGAAAACAGACTTATCACGATGAAAATAAGACCAATTAAAGCGGCGATTATGCTGTTTACTATCGGTTCGACTCTGTTCCATGAATCGGGATTTTCTGCGAGTTTTGATGGGTCATTCGGATAGTACCATACATCAACAGTGTCTCCCTTTTTTATTTGGTTATTTGAGATTGTCACTTTATTTTCATATGTTTCGTCATTGACAGTGTAGGAAACCTTTACACGATAATTCAAACTCACGCCTTCATCATTGTGACGTGATGTTATGATTTCTATGACAGTTGCTTTACATCTGATACAGTTATCTCGTTCAGCAGCAATGCGCCCGTTTTCCTGTATCGTAAGAATACAGAAAATTATGCTGCCTATAATTACAACTATGCCAAGTATGCGAAGTCCAAGCATTTGTTTTTTGTCCGTTATAAGAATTCGTTCCTGATTCATAATAAATCTCCGTGTCTGTTTTTTTTATTATATCATCGGGAAGTTGCTTTTTAATGCTTGTTAAGAACTATAATGCATATCTGTCAAAGAATAAAGTTTTTGCTGACAAAGAAAAAAGCACCCTTGCGAGTGCCTTTTACGTGATTATTTCAGTTCGTTTACGATTTTCTTGAAATGCAGACCCTTTTCTGCGAAGTTTTTATACATATCAAAGCTTGCACTTGCAGGAGACATTGCAACTATATCACCGCTGACAGCATTTTCTCTTGCAGCAGCAACTGCTTCTTCCATATTGTTTACACGGATTATCAGAGGATTGCTTTCACTGTAGTCGGGTGCAGCTTTTGTTGCGGTTTCAATTTTATCAGCAGTTGCGCCGAAAAGGATAAGCGTTTTTACGGTTGACGGAACAACTTTTCCCATCTCATCATAGGGAATTTTTTTGTCATAACCGCCGGCGATGAGAATTATTTTCTGTTCAAACAAAGAAAGCATACCTTTTACAGTTCTTGTAGGACTTGTGCCGATAGCGTCATTGTAGTAACGTACACCGTCAAGAGTGCGAACCAATTCCGCTCTGTGTTCAACGCCGCCGAAGTTTACAGCGACCTGACGTATAGTTTCAGCATCCGCAAGACCCCATACAGCTGAAATTGCGGCAAGATAGTTTTCTATATTGTGCAGACCCGGAATTTTTATTTCAGATGCGTCCATGATAACTGTTTCTTTGCCGTAGTCATTTATTACTATTTTTCCGTCGTCACGAAGGTAAGCACCGTTTTCAGGTTTATTTTTTCTCGAGAAGAAAGCAGTTTGTCCCCTGACATCATCTTTGAATGAAAATGCGATATCATTATCAAGATTCAATACCGCTCTGCCGAAAGCGTTCTGATGGAGAACTATATTTCTTTTGGAGTCGATATATTCCTGCATATCTTTGTGTATATCGAGGTGATTGGGTGCAAGGTTTGTAACAACAGCGATATCGGGGCTTTTTCTCATTGATATGAGCTGAAAGCTTGAAAGTTCCACAACCGCAATATCTTCGGGAGAAATAGTTTCTATTTCCGGAAGGAGAGGTTTTCCTATATTTCCGCCGAGATGTACATTATAGCCTTTTGCCTTGAGGATTTCGGAAATTATGGTAGTAGTAGTAGTTTTTCCGTCGCTGCCCGTTACAGCAATTGTTTTGCACGGGCAAAGGTCGAAAAATACTTCCATTTCGCTTGTAACAGCAGTGCCGTTCTTTCTTGCTTCGTTAAGTTCGGGCAGGTAAAATTTCATTCCGGGTGTGCGGAATATTATGTCTGCGCCGAGGTCTTTGAGATAATTTTCTCCCAGATGCAGAGATGCACCATATTCTTCAGCAATATCAGCGTTTTCGCCTAATACACTCCTGTCTCTTTTATCACAAGCAATGACATTTGCACCGTATTTTTTAAAAAGTCTGATAAGCGGCAGATTGCTTCCGCCTATTCCGCAGAAAGCGACTGTCTTGTTTTTGACATTTTCAA
Organism: uncultured Ruminococcus sp.; assembly: GCA_902767155.1. Taxonomy (GTDB): domain Bacteria; phylum Bacillota; class Clostridia; order Oscillospirales; family Acutalibacteraceae; genus UBA1213. The sequence goes on from CACXGC010000054.1 coordinate 4,512, forward strand.
AGAACTTTTCTGTTTTATTATCCATACCGATTCCTCTTTTCATGATTTGCAGCACATTTAGCACTGATGCAAGTATATTATATGACAACAATTGAAAAAAATCAAGGTAAAGTATTTTTGCTCCAAATATTAATGCCGCTTTGTATTGAAAAGGTGATAAGTCGATATCTTGACGAGTTTATGACAGGGTGGTATAATGTGGTATACAATGAGTTTGGAGGTGTGAAAGATGGATAATGATTTTATGTCGGAACTTGAGGGTATGATGGACGAAATGAAGTTTCGTGAAGTGATAGAGAAAATTACGGAACTTGAAGAAGAAGAAAAAAATGAAGAACTTATGATGATGTTGGCGCACTGCTACTCCCAGTGCGGAGAGTATCGCAATGCACTTAGGACATTGCGTGTTATCGAAAATGATGTTGAAGAAGATGATATGGCGTATCACCTTGAACTTGCAGGAGCAAATTTCGGTCTGCATAAATATCAGACAGCTATTTCAGAAGCAAAACGTGCCCTTGAAATAGATGTGGACTGTATTGAAGCATGGTTGTTGCTGTGTCTTGTTTATCAGGAAAAAAATGATGATGAGAAATTTGAAAAGGTAAGCGAAAAGGCGAGAGAAATTGATGAACAGGCATGGCTTGATATTTTTGGAGATAAGAGTGACAGACTTGCGGTCTATACAGAGGAAGAAAAGGCTGTTGTTTGTGAGTTTATAACTGATAATTTTTGTGACAGCAATGTAAAAATACTGTCAAGCTATTTAGATAGTAGTCAACCGATAGAGCTTATTGTACTTTCACCAAACAAATTTTCTCCGTATTATACAACGATAACTATAGGACTTGGTGCATACAGCGGAATCGAAATCAGAGAGGATCAGACGAAACATATACACCGTACAGAAATCATTGCCCAGATTCCGGACTCACTTGATATAAATGTTTTAGATGAAACAAACGAGTGGCTTAACAGAATAATCAGGCAGTTCAGCGAAATGGTTCAGATTGATTCCACCTGGCTTGGAGTGGGTCATACCATATCTTATGGTAATACGCTTGATGACAGTGTGGAATATGACGGAGTTATTTTTGACACTGTTGTAACAAATGGTAACAAGTGTATACTTCCATGCGGCGAAGAAGTTGAGTTTTTGCAGCTTATTCCGCTTTACGAAGAGGAAATGTTATTCAAGATAGAAAACGGCAGCGAAAAACTTTTTGAACGTCTTCAGAATACTTTTGGCGAGTCGTTTGATAAAGTAGTTCCGGTAAGAGAAAATGTGTGCAGAGAACTGAAAAGAAAAAGATGGGGTATATACAGAAGTTCAATGGAAGACATTCTTGACTGGGATGGTCCTGACGGTTGTTACGCTACGGACAGAATTACGGTTGATAACCAAAAAGTCGGAATTATGTACCGTGAGCCCCCGGAAGATAAACGTGACAGCGGCTGGAGATTTCTTGCCGGCGATGAAGATGAGAAATATATGAATGATATCAATAATATGGATATATTTCGTTTGAACACAATATGCAATTATGACCCGGACATTATAGAATATCTTGAAAATCCTGTAGGATCGGCGTTTTACAGAGATGAAAACGGAAATTTCCGTCCGATGGATTTTCATTCTAAACGGTGATGGTATGGAAAAATACAATGCGATAGAACACAGCATTATTACGAAATATAAAAAAACACTGTTCCACCGCTTTGTCGGTGCAGTGAAAGATTATCGTCTGATTTCGCCGGGTGATAAGATTGCCGTCTGCATTTCCGGCGGAAAAGATTCAATGCTGCTTGCAAAGCTTATGCAGGAGCTTTCTGTTCACGGAGATTACCCCTTCGATATGGAATTTATAGTCATGGATCCGGGTTATACACCGCAGAACAGGCAGAAAATTATAGACAATGCTGCAATTATGAATATACCTGTCAGGATTTTCGATACTGATATTTTTTCAAATGTTGTGAATATCGAGAAAAATCCCTGTTATCTTTGTGCAAGGATGCGCCGTGGACATCTGTACAAGCAGGCACAGGAACTCGGCTGTAATAAAATTGCTTTGGGACATCATTTTGATGATGTAGTGGAAACTATTCTTATGGGTATGCTGTACGGCGCACAGGTTCAGACTATGATGCCGAGAATAAAAAGTACTAACTATGACGGTATGGAGCTTATACGTCCGATGTATTACATACGTGAGAAAGATATAATTTCATGGCGCAATTATAACAAGCTGAATTTTCTTCAATGTGCGTGTCGTTTTACTGAAAATAATGCTAAGGCGGATGGTACAGGAAATTCCAAACGTCAGGAAATAAAACATCTTATCGCAGAAATGAAAAAAGTGAATCCACAGGTTGACATAAATATTTTCCGTAGTGTGGAACGTGTCAATCTCAGCACAATAATAGGGTATTATTATGAGGATGAGGAACATAATTTCCTTGAACGTTTTGGAGAAACTGTTTCGTAAAAAAACGGAGTGTGTAAGCATTTATGGAAAAATCCGAAAATAAGAAAACACTTTATACTAATCGGCTTTTCGTGTCAGCAATTGCCGTTCTCTGCACTATGCTGTGGGGAACGGCTTTTCCGGCGATAAAAATAGGATACAATAATTTCAGAATAACGGCGGCGAATATTCCTTCTCAGCTTATGTTTGCCGGAGCAAGATTTCTGCTTGCGGGAATTATTGTTCTTGCGGCAGGATTTGTTATTTCAAGTGACGGAAGCCAAAAGCCTCTTCTGAAAAAAGGAGATGTTTTTCCGATATCGGTTTTGAGTTTTTTCCAGACTTATGGGCAGTATCTTTTTTTGTACATTGGTATAGTGCAAACATCTGGAACTCGGTCATCTCTTTATACATCGGTTGCGGCATTTACGTCGGTTTTACTATCTGCTGTTGTATTTCGCTCGGATAATTTGAATCTTCGCAAGATATGCGGCTGTTTTATTGGTTTTGCCGGAATATTTATAATGCTTTCGGAAAAGGACAACGGCGGTATGAGTCTTTGGGGTGACGGACTTGTTATTTTTTCAAATATGTTCGGCGGTATCGGTAATGTCATAAGCAAAAAGATAAATGTAGGCAGAACTGCCGCACAGGTCGCCGGATGGCAGCTTACTTTAGGAGGAATTGCCTTAATACTTACAGGTTTAATATTAGGTGGCAGTCTTGTTTTTTATGACATGAGTTGTTTTCTGATATTGGTGTATCTTGGAACGATGGCAGGAACAGCCTTTCTGCTGTGGACAATGCTTTTGTTTCATAATCCGGTCAGCCGTGTAGCTGTATATAATCTTCTGATACCTGTTTTTGGTACTATGTGGTCAGGGATTTTTCTCGGAGAAAATATATTTACAATACAGAATCTGCTTTCGCTTATGTTTGTATGTTCGGGAATTTTTCTTGTTAATGTGAATATATCCAAATTGCGTAAATCAAAGTGAAAAGACATTTTCTGCCTGATTTTACCATGATTTCTGATTTAGTGGTAAAAAACAATAGTTTATGACCCAAATTTACATCAAGTTAGTGAAATACGGCTATTGTGTATGAGTAAAGTTATGTGCTAAAATATTCAGGGAAAATAAATGTCGGGAGGAGTATTATTGTGAAAAAGTTATTCAAAATTCTTGTACCCATCGCTGTTGCTGCATCAGTAGCATTTTGCTCATCAGCCTGCGGTCAGGATTCAGCTAATTCTTCAAAAGAAAACAGTACCGTATCTTCGTCTGTTTCATCAGAAGAAAGCTCAAAAAATGAATCCTCAGATGAAGAAAGTTCAAAAAATGAGTCCTCGTCAGAAGAAAACTCAGGTGTCGAATCTTCAAATGATTTGTCTGATCTTACCGGCGGAGAAAGCAGTTTGACAATTGAGCAGAGTTATCAGTCGTCAGAAACTTCAAAATTAGAATTGTCACTGCCGGAAGAACACGTATTGCAGTATATTTTCAGCCTTGATCAGACAAAGCAGGGCATAAGCGCTATTGAAAAAAACTTTTCCAATGATAACATGGAAGTTAAAGTCGAAGTTGAAGATGACAATACAGTCGTTATGAACTGTAATCTCAAAAAACAGTTAGACGACTCAACAGGAATGTATTCTCAAAAATTTGCTGAGGCAGATAAGAGTGGTGAGGATAATTTCAATAATTTCGTTGACGGTTTGAAAGAACTTTCTCACATGGATTTCATCGTCTTTATTGTAAGATATAATAATGCTGATGGTACAATTATTTATCAGGATATGTATTTTGGCGGTTCTTCATATGAAGATTCTGATTCAGAGGAATCTTATGAGTTTTCATCAGATTTGGAAGAAAGCAGCAGTCTTTTGAATGAGAACGGACATTATAATTCTCTCGAAGATTTTTTAGCAGATCCGGATCTTAAAAGTTATATTGATTCACAGATGGAAACTTACAGCAAAAGCGGTTTTATCGTAGATTTGTATGCCGAAAACGAAAATATCCTTGTGTATGAGTTCAGAAAAGCTGACGGCGACTATACGGATGCAGAAATTGCGAGAATAAGAAGTAAGGTCGAAGAAGCAGAGTTTGGTCAGACTTTCAGCAGAATTGCAACATCTGTTCAGAATGCAGTTGATGTTGATGGTATAAAAATATCTGTAAGATATAAAAATTTTGATGGAAGTATTGTGGCTCAAAGAGAGTATGAGCCGTCTATAAGTACGTGATTTTAGTTTACAAAGGAGAGGTTTGCTATGGCAGAAATAAAACCGTTCAGAGGACTTCGCTTTGATACGGAAAAAGCAGGTCAGATAGAGACGCTTGTTTGTCCGCCTTACGATATTATAAGCGAGGAACAAAGACTGGGCTATCTTAAAGAAAATCCGTCGAATATTATTCGTCTTGAGCTTCCTAAAGGTGACGAACCGTATAAAACAGCAGGGGAGACACTTGATTCATGGATGAAAGACGGTATTCTCAAAAGAGATGATAAAGAGGCAGTTTATATTTATGAGGAAGAATTTACTGTCGGCGGTGTTACACGTTCATTCAAGGGCTGTATAGTACGTGTAAAGCTTGAGGAATTTTCAAAAGGCATAGTTTTGCCTCATGAGGAAACTCTTTCAAAGGCGAAAGAAGACCGATTTAATCTCATGAAGGCTACCAACTGTAATTTCAGCCAGATATATTCACTGTTCATGGACGAAAAACATTTCGTTACATCTCAGCTTGACAGATTGAGCGATTGCCAGCCGCTTAACGAGCTGACAGATAATGACGGCGTTAAACATCGTCTGTGGTCTGTTACGGACAGTGCGGAAATACAAGCTATATGTGAAGCTTTTGCAGACAAGAAACTGTACATTGCAGACGGACATCATCGCTATGAAACAGCGCTGAATTACCGCAATTATTGCCACGAAAACGGTATAGGTGACGGCAGTGAGAATTATGTTATGATGATGCTTGTGGATATGGAACATCCCGGGCTGCTTGTACTTCCTACTCATCGTATAGTAAGAGGACTTCAGAATTTTAACGCAGATGAAGTTATGGAAAAATGCGGCGTTTATTTTGATATAACAGAACATTCTGACATTGCGGATATGGAATCTGTTCTTGAATCAGAATATAAGGCAGGAAAGAAAGCTTTTGCATTTTATGCAGGTGGAAACGGCTATAAACTTATGGTTCTCAAAGACGAAAAAGCAGTTTCTGTGTTGCTTCCGGATAAAAGTGCAGGTTATTGTGGTCTCGACGTGTCAGTACTTCACACATTGGTTCTTGAGCGCATTTTTGGAATTGATGCCGAAAATATGGCAAAACAGATAAATCTTACATATGTCAAAAAGTTTGAAGATGCTCTTTCATCAGTGGACAACGGTACTGCAAACTGTGCATTTATTCTGAATCCTACTAAAGTGACGGAAATTCGTGATGTTGCTGCTGCCGGTGAGAAAATGCCGCAAAAGTCAACTTACTTTTATCCGAAACTTATAACCGGTCTCGTGATGAATGAGATTACATATTGATAAACAGGTTACATCTGCATGAAGAAAAAAACAGATTTTTGTCTGCAAAAAGACAAAATTAAAATGACAAGGATGGCAGAAGCTGTCCTTGTCGGATTTTTTATCCTAAAGCGGCAAGAAGACTCCGACCTCTATAGGTCGGGGATGAATTGCCGGTCAGCCGTAAGGCTGACTTATTATTTG
>CACXGC010000055.1 GCA_902767155.1 uncultured Ruminococcus sp.
ACAAATAATAAGTCAGCCTTACGGCTGACCGGCAATTCATCCCCGACCTATAGAGGTCGGAGTCTTCTTGCCGCTTTAGGATAAAGACCAAGTTTCCACAGTATCATTCTGCCCATTGCTATTGATGATACAAGAAACAGCGGAAGAACTATAACCATCACCGGTAAATACCACCAGCTGCTTGACTTTTCCATGCGGCAATCCGAGGGATTTGAAGGCATGACATACACAGTAATAACTGAACCTTGCTGGTAAGTTTTTTTGACATGAAGCTTTGTGTTACGGTATTTTTTACCATTATATCTATAATTTATCGAAACATAGTGCTCAGTGCTATAGTAGCCCCTGCCCTCGTCGCTACTATGATATTCTTTCTCAGTCCAGTGTCCTTCACATACAGCGTCAACCAGTACTGCATCTTTGTTGAAAGCCTCATTGCTTATTATACCCCCCACAAGCTGTATAGTATAGTACAGTGATACTGCAAACAGAACAACAATGATAATCATACCGAAACAGCTTCCATTTTGGGTTTTATCCATAATTACACCTTTATCAGAACAACGCTAACTTTACTATTTTTTTCGGCGAAACAGCACCGAAAACACCATCCATATCCTTGATAGCAAACGGAACATAATGCGCCGGATCATCATAATTCTTTGAAATCCCGTCATCTTCGTACATCATGTACTCAATATTGTCATCGGTAAAGGCTATGATTTCAAACATTGAAGTATCGAGTGCATCAGTTGACTGAGCTGTACGGCACAATGGCAAAAGTTTGTTTTTGAGTACAAACAGCGGTACTTCGTTTACAGCCGCCTGTATATAGTGCATACCCTTTTTCATTATCTGATATCTTCGTACAGATGAGGATTTGAATACAACAAGAAGCATATCTTCCGGCAGATATACATATCTTCCAACAGCATTCTGTTCATATATCGGCGCTATCATAATACTTTCACCGACAACAAGCTGATCTTCCACAGTTCTCGCAAAATTATCGGAAGGATAAACAAACGACAGCGGTTTGAACATCATATCGTCATTCAGACAAGCTTTCATATATTCGCTGTAAAGGTACGGTATCAGGCTGTAACGAATAGATATGATACTTCTGAAATCTTCCGTATCGCCAAAGCTGTAACATTCCTGTTTTCTTGTACCCAAAGCCGCATGATTACGCATAAGCGGAGTAAATATTCCGAATCCGAGCCAGCGCATCAGCAAATCTCTTGTACAGTTGCATCCGAAACCTCCAAGGTCTGCACCTGTGTACAGAAAACCGCACATATTCAGCGACGGCATCATTTTTATGTTGAGCAGAAGATGTGACCACCATGACTGGTTATCGCCTGTCCACACACCGCCCCAGCGATGACTGCCTATATATGAAGAACGTGAGAAAAGAAGAAATCTCTTGTCCGGTGCGATCTGCTCGAAAGCCTCACCTGCCGCCCTTGTCATATTTGCGCCATAAAGGTTATGTACACTGTCATGACGGACTATTCTGCCGTCCATATTGTGGAAAAAGCTTTCGTAATCCTTCATTCTGTTTGAAAGTCCGGTAAGCTTATCTTTGAGTTCAAAGAACTTCCAAGGCTCATTTGTATTGAAATCGAAATTATCGAGATATTGTTTTGCTTCGGCTACTCCCTCGGGTGTGAAAAACATTGCCGGCTCATTCATATCATTCCAGAAACCTTCGATACCGATGTCGATAAATGTTTTATACTTTGAACCGAACCACATTCTCGCATTTGAGTTCATGAAATCGGGGAAATGTGTTTTGCCCGGCCATACTCCCGCAACGAAATCACTGCCGTCAGCACGTTTACAGAAAAGCTGATATTGTCTTCCTTCCTCGTATATCGGATATCCGTCTTCTATCTTGACACCGGCATCTATTATCGGAACAAGGTGTATACCCTGTTCACGCATTTCTTTAACGAATTCAGGAAAAGCCGGAAAACGTTCTTCGCTTACAGTAAAATCCTTATAGCCGTCCATGTAGTCGATATCAAGGTAGACTGCATCAAGCGGAACACCGTTCTGACGATGTTTTTTCACAACCTCACGAACTTCGTCTTCGTTTGCATAGCTCCATCTGCTCTGCTGATATCCGAAAGCCCATTTAGGTGCGATGTAACTTCTTCCTATCAATTTACGGAACTGTTTAACGATATCGTAAGCACTTCTGCCCTCTATTACATATATAGTAAAATCGCCGCAGCCCGGAGTGATGTTCAATATATTTGAAGAAGTATAACCGATATCGAAAGTCACCTCACTGGCACAGTCAACAAAAAATCCTACGCTTATCATACCGGTTATCACAATAAAGTTATGTGCTCCGTACAAAGATTGTTTATCTTCTGTTTGGTTAGGTTCATCAGAACAAAAACTGCGGTACAGTCCGCCTCTTTTATTCAGACCTCTGTTAGCCTCTCCAAGACCGTAAACTATATCGTCATTTTCCATAGAGTAATTGAGTATAATTTTTCCGTTCATTTCAAGTTCTGTCAGATACTGAACCGAGTCTTCTTCCGCTTCAATATTCTGAACCACTGCCGGTGTCGGGATAGGATTACCATAAACATATTTTCTTATCATAAATCAGAGCCTTCTTTCTTTTTGGGTAACAAATGCCAATTCTCACAACACTATAATAACACATACGAAAACAAAATTCCACCTGTTTTTTACAAATTTGTTACTTATTTGATAACAAAAGAGCAAATATCAGGTGTCTGTTCTCCTCATAACCAAACCTTTGCCTGATACACCGAGAACAGACTTTATTTTCATAACGCCTTTCTCGTCCACACGTATATAGCCTTCGCATCCGATACCGCCAAGCGAACCATTGTAATGAATTCCGCCGTTTTCCTTTTCAAAAACGCCTGTCCATGAATCCGATTTTCCGTAAAGTGTAACTTCTATTGAAAAATTCACATCATCTTTTGTTGTAATGTCCAGCACAGCATCCTTTCCAGCATCATCTGTCCACTGTCCAAGATAGCGGATATATTCAAACGGGTCATCGCTTATATAAAAAGATTCTTCTTCCGATTCTTCATCAGACGAGTCATTTTCCTGCGATTCCTGAGAAACAGATGACACTGACGACTGCTGTACTCTGCCCTCAGATGTACTTGTATTTTTTCCGGAATCTGCACTGCATCCTGCCGCCGCAACAATCATAACGCATGACAAAATAATTACCAAATTTTTTTTCATTTTCTTTCTCCAATCACTGTCTGTAGTTATAATCCTCATCACGTATATATTCAATCATTTCTTCTCTGCCCTCTGTTGTCAGCGGGAAAACTCTTTCGGAAACGATTTCGTCGATACTTTTCTCGTAGCAATAATCACCGTGCCATATTTTGACAGTCATAGTATTTTCTTTCACATTAGGCAGGATTATATAATGAAAACGGTAGTTACATTCCGTATAGTCGTTATCATTCTCGAACCACATGATTTTGGGTAATTCTTCACAAAGCACAAAAAAACCTCCTAAAAAAAACCGCCCGAGCATTGCCCGGACGTGTTTCGTAATTTAATACGCCGCAAATCAAAGTGCAGCCTTTGCCTTCTCAACAAGTGCTGTAAAAGCTTCTGAATCAGCGATAGCAATTTCCGAAAGCATTTTTCTGTTGAGAGTTACGCCGGCCTTTTTAAGACCGTTCATAAATGAAGAGTAGTTTATTCCGTTTGCCTTGCAGCCGGAAGAAATACGGGTAATCCAGAGTCTTCTGAAATCACGTTTTCTCTGTTTTCTGCCGATATAAGCATAGTTACCGCTTTTCATAACGGCTTCTTTTGCCATCTTGAAATGTTTGCTCTTAGCTCCCCAGTAACCTTTAGCGAGCTTGAGAATCTTTTTTCTTCTTTTGCGTGTTGCCAACGCACCCTTTACACGAGCCATTTTAT
>CACXGC010000056.1 GCA_902767155.1 uncultured Ruminococcus sp.
AATAATAAGTCAGCCTTACGGCTGACCGGCAATTCATCCCCGACCTATAGAGGTCGGAGTCTTCTTGCCGCTTTAGGATAAAAACATGATTCGGAAAACTATCTTTTAGGGCTTATCTGTGTCTCGAATTTACAGATATTCACGTATTTCAATGATTTCCAGTGCTCAAGCTTTTTATTCAATTTTATAATAGCAGGAGTACAAACCTGATGATCAAATTCTGTACTCCTACTGAATTATAGTTTTATTTTTTCCCTTAATTTCGATTTCAAAACAATTGACAAACATAAAATTATGATGTATTATATAGTTGTATTTTTGTGGAAAAGGAGATTTGTTATGTCACAAATTGATATCAGCAAATATGGCATTCGTGATGTGAAAGAGATAGTTTATAATCCTTCATATGATGTGCTGTTTAAGGACGAAACCGACCCTTCACTTGAGGGTTACGAAAGAGGACAGGTAACTGAACTCGATGCGGTCAACGTAATGACCGGTATCTACACGGGTCGTTCACCTAAAGATAAGTTCATCGTTATGGATGAAAAATCCAAAGATACTGTTTGGTGGACAACTCCGGATTATCCTAACGATAATCATCCGGCTTCTCAGGAAGCATGGGATTCATGCAAAAAGCTTGCGCTTGATGAACTTTCGGGAAAGAAACTCTATGTTGTAGACGCTTTTTGTGGTGCAAACAAGGATTCACGCATGGCTGTCCGTTTCATCATGGAAGTTGCTTGGCAGGCTCATTTCGTTACAAATATGTTCATCAGACCTACAGAAGAAGAACTTGCAGTGTTTGAACCTGATTTCGTAGTTTATACTGCATCAAAAGCAAAGGTTGAAAACTATAAAGAACTCGGTCTCAACTCTGAAACCGCTGTTCTCTTCAATGTTTCAAGCCGTGAGCAGGTTATCCTCAACACATGGTATGGCGGTGAAATGAAGAAAGGTATGTTCTCTATGCAGAACTACTTCCTCCCGCTTCAGGGTATGGCTTCAATGCATTGCTCCGCAAATACCGATATGAACGGCGAACATACTGCTATATTCTTCGGACTTTCCGGTACAGGAAAAACTACTCTTTCAACTGACCCGAAACGTCTTCTTATCGGCGACGACGAACACGGTTGGGATGATAACGGAGTATTCAACCTCGAAGGCGGTTGCTATGCTAAAGTTATCGGTCTTGATAAAGAAAGCGAACCCGATATTTATAACGCTATCAAGAGAAATGCTCTCCTTGAAAATGTTACTGTTGACGAGAATGGCAAGATTGATTTCGACGACAAGAGTGTGACCGAAAATACACGTGTCTCCTATCCGATTGAGCATATCGAAAAAATTGCTAAAAACGTTAACAAGATTTCTTCTGGTCCGGCTGCTGAGAATGTTATCTTTCTTTCTGCTGATGCATTCGGCGTGCTGCCCCCTGTTTCTATCCTTACACCGGAACAGACCCAGTACTATTTCCTTTCAGGCTTTACAGCTAAACTTGCCGGCACAGAACGTGGCATTACCGAGCCTACTCCTACTTTCTCGGCTTGCTTCGGTCAGGCTTTCCTTGAGCTTCACCCGACAAAATATGCTGAAGAACTTGTTAAGAAAATGGAAAAGAGCGGCGCAAAGGCATATCTCGTTAACACCGGCTGGAACGGCACAGGTAAGAGAATTACAATCAAGGACACAAGAGGTATCATTGACGCAATTCTTAACGGCGATATCAAGAACGCTCCTACAAAGAAAATCCCGTACTTTGATTTTGAAGTTCCGACTGAACTTCCGGGCGTTGATTCAGGTATTCTCGACCCAAGAGATACTTACGCTGATGCTTCTGAATGGGATACAAAAGCAAAAGATCTCGCAAGCAGATTTGTAAAGAACTTCAAGAAGTACGAAACCAACGAAGCCGGTAAGGCTCTTGTAGCTGCTGGTCCTAAGGCTTGATTGTTTCAGATTGAATAAAAATACACGGCAGAAAATCCACTCCGGGTTTTCTGCCGATTTTGTTTTCTTGCTAAAAAAACGAATGACCTATTCTGTAAACCTGAATATTTCCGGAATTTTCCGCATTAAATATTAATCTTCTTCCTTAATAGCACCGAAAATAAAACTGTACAGCCTTTCTTTTTCGAGTTCAAGATCGTCTATCTGTAGTGCCTGACCGCTTTCGTTCCAGACATCGTAATAATTATCACTTGTCGGCAAACGGTGCTCTACTTTCTTATTTCCTGATGCAAAGAAAAAGTCTATCCCTATTCCGCAAAGTGAAATCTGATCTATATTTGTTGAAAGATATCCCGATGCAGAATAGAGCATACTAATAATATGGAACGGATCGGATTTTCTGAATTTGTCTGTCACGCAATTCACAACAATACGCTGACGTTTGGTTCGGTCGAAATCCGAACCATAGCTGTCACGGTCTCTCGCATACCAGAGCGCTTGCCTTCCGTTCAGATGAACAGAAGCGACTTCTTCACCGTTATTATTTTCCGAATAAGTGTAAGAATCAGGATCAATCTCAACCTCTGTTTCCGTCTGTTTATTACGGTATGACTGCCAGTTTATATATTTTATCTCATCATAAGTAAGTTCGATATCAACGCCGCCAAGAGAGTCGATTATATCCATAAAACTGTTGAAATCTATGATAATGTAATTGTCAATCTTTATGCCGAAATTATACTCTATCGTTTCGGCGGAAAGTTTTGCGCCTCCCAAAACATAGGCAGCATTAAGTTTGTTATAGCCGTATCCGGGTATCATTACATAAAGATCACGCATAAATGATGTCTGCTTTAAAAGACTATGTTTTTTGTCTATCGTAATAAGTATCATGGAATCAGCTCTGCCGTGTTCGCCTTCCTTGTGATTATCCTCGCCGAAAACAAGTATATTTTCTATATCACTTTCTTCCCTCAAAACAATACCTTCATCCAATGAAATGCTGTGATCTGTATATTCTCCCGTATAGTTTACCCTTGACATTACAACTATGACAAAAATGCCTGCCAGTATCAGAATTACGGCAATTATCACAAGAACTACACACACAAACTTTCCGAAACAGCCTTTTTTCTTTTTCTGTTTCTTTGGAGGTGTTGCAACAGGTTTTCTGTTATTTTTAGCTTTGGTGTTATTCTTTGATTTTGCCGGTTTTATCACCTTCTGCGGTTTATATTCTTTGCGGAACGGTTCATCGTAAAAACCGTCGCCGTAATCATTATCAGATGAATATATATTTTTGCCTGACATTCTTTCTCTCCTTTATGTTTGTTAAATAAAGCATTTTACCGCCTGCTTGTGGCGGGCGGTAATACGACTTATTATCCTAAAGAATTTACATTATTGAAAATGAAATCCGCTATCTTTCTGCGGAAGTCGTCCCAGTCTATTATAATTATACAGTTTCCAACAGCGTAAATATCCTCGTAGTAGTAATCTACATACATTGCCGACGAATCCGGAGCGGACTGGGAAATTATATCATATTTCAAATACTTCATGATATTTTCGGACAGAGCTTTAATCTCGGTGACTTTCAGATTTGTTGTAATAAAAGGCCCTATTTCATATATAACATCCATAGCAGTTTTTACATCAGAATTCTTAAGTTCTTGTATCATTATACTTATAACATCTCTCTGACGTTTTGTACGAACGTAATCATCACCGCTGCAAACACCGTCTTCTCCTCTGTTTCTTGCATGCCAAAGAGCCTGACGACCGTTAAGGCGTACCATGGCAGTAGGTTCTTTATCTTCGCCATTATCCTTGAATTTCAGTTTTTCCTTATTCAGCGGCTTTTCCGATTCTGAAACAGAATAATACCACTCTGAAAGGAGTCTTGAACGAACAGCATCTTTGTAGTCACCCGGATAAAGTTCTTTATACTCATCCTGCTGATTTATCCATATCTGCCAGTTTATATAATCTATTTCTTCCTGTGTCAGTTCGATATTCAAACCGCCGAGAGCATCTATTATATTTTTGAAACCGTTGAAATCAACAATAGCATAACGGTCTATCTGTATGCCGTAATTAAGCTGTATCGCTCGTATAGTAAGCTGAACACCCTCCATTGAAAATGTAGCATTAAGTTTATCATTATAATAATCTCCGGGTATAGCTACATACGTATCACGCATTAGCGAAAGCATTTTGATTTTTTTATGCTTTGTATCAATTGAAAGTATTATCATTGTGTCAGAATTTCCCGATGTTGAATTATAACGGGTATCCGCACCGATAAGAAGAATATTCAATATCTGATTGTCGGTAAGCAATTTTCCTTCATACGTTTTTGAATCTATCTGACCGTTCTGTGAAGGTACTTTTTTGCCGCTGACCTCATCACCTGTCATATCAATAGATACGTAATTGAAACGGCTCATGTAAACATATATAAGCATACATCCTGTACCGGACACCAGCATAATAACAGCGAGAACTATGGAAATTATACTGATTATCAGACGTTTTTTAGGACTCATACTTGGTTTATCCGTTACATTGTCCTGTGCATCCGGAGCTGTCTCATCAGAATCTTTTCTACTGTAATAGAACACAATTTCATTTTCATGTGTGTTTTCGGAGTCTACATTCTTAACATCGTCAGACATAGCATTTCTCCTTATCATGTTTTAGCCATTTCATTATAAAATAGTTTTATCAAAAGTGCAAACACATTTTAAAAAAACGGCATGATACCTATAAATTACACATACACTTCGTGCAACTTGTCGTATTTTACAATGTAAAATTCTGTTCATCGAGAGAAAGATTGTATGACGCAAGAAAATCATCCATAAAAATTCTGACTTCCTCAATATTCATTCCGACAACAGATTTCAAAATTTCTTCTTTTGCTTTACGGAATTCGGCATTTCCCATACGTTCTTCCTCTATGCATTTTATCAAAGCAGAAAGTTTGTCCGCCGCTTTGACAAGTTTAAGGAGATAGGCATCTTCTTCCTTTGGTATGATAATTTTTTCGTATTCTTCACGCATATAATCCGGCAGTGTGGAAATAAGCTGATGTGATGCTTCTTGCTCTATTCCTGCATAAGCGTTTCTCAGTGTCTTACTGGAATACTTTATCGGTGTAGGCAAGTCTCCTGTAATTATTTCACTACAGTCATGATACATGGCAATAACCGCTGCACGTTCCGGATCTACACTTCCGCCGAGTTTCTTATTATTTATAACTCCAAGTGCATGTGCAATCATGGCTACTGTAAGACTATGTTCGCTTATATTCTCAAGACGTGTATTATTCATAAGTGCCCAACGGTTGATGTACTTCATTCTTGACATTATTGCAAAGAAGTGATAGCTATTCATAAAAAAACCTTCTTTAAAAATTATTTTCTG
Organism: uncultured Ruminococcus sp.; assembly: GCA_902767155.1. Lineage (GTDB taxonomy): Bacteria > Bacillota > Clostridia > Oscillospirales > Acutalibacteraceae > UBA1213. The sequence goes on from CACXGC010000056.1 coordinate 5,383, forward strand.
AATTGCCGCCTTATTCCTGCCTTTTCCAAAAAATGAATTTTCGGCAAAATTCAACATCTTGCATAATTCTACTACAATTTTCCTCTCAAGTCAACAATCACTGATTCGCTGTAAAATATCATTTGGAGAAACTTTTCCGCACACAGCAGAAGAAGTTTCTCCAAAGTCAAAAATATTCTATTCAGCGGAACATATCCTGTACATTTTCAAGTACATTTTCTACTGTATCAATTGCTCTTGATACCCTCTTTTTATTTTTCTTGCTGTCCTTCATCAGCATCGAACCTATAACACCGACCATTATTCCTGCCGCCATACCCGTTCCTATTCCTTTGAACATTGCTGTTGTCTTTCTTGTCATAAGATAAAGCCTCCATGAATAAATTATCAATCTGATACTGTTAATAATATTCCCCTCCAAAAGAAAATTATACACTTTGCTTTTCAGGTACGACAGAATTATGAACAAAAAATTCGTCTTTTATTCATATCTTTGGCAATTTTTCGAGAATGTCATAAATTTTTTCTTTCGATGCCAGCCCGTCAGAAAATGATGTTGCATTTCCGCAAGCTGTTCCAAGACGAAGTGCCTGCTCGTGTGAATTTGTTTCATCATATCCGGCAATAAATCCGGCTATCATTGAATCTCCTGCACCGACTGTGCTTTTCACTTCCTCTTTCAATACACCGCTTTTGTAAACATTTCCGTCCTCCGAATATAATACTGCACCATCTTCTCCAAGCGATACAAGTACATTTCTTGCTCCGTATTCCTGCAATTTCAAAGCACTCTGATTTATATCTAATCTGTCATCATGTTCGGGCAGAAAAAGTTCTGACAGCTCCTGACGGTTTGGCTTTATAAGAAACGGCTTATATTTCAATGTTTGTAGAAGCAACTCTTTTTCTGCATCAACAACTATCCTGATATTCTTTTCTGCGAGCGGAGCAAGAATTCTTTCATACATATCAACCGGAAGTGATTTCGGAATACTGCCGGAAATTATAATAGTGTCACCATCACATAACTTAGATGTTTTTTCTATCAGCTTTTCCATTTCTTCACCGCTTACAAAAGGCCCTCCGGCATTTATTTCCGTTTCTTTCTGTGCTTTGATTTTTACATTTATTCTTGATGTACCATTTTGTAAAATTATGAACTCCGAACGTATTCCCTCTTTTTTAAGTTCACTTATGATTTTTTCACCGGTGAAACCTCCGGCAAATCCGAGTGCCGTGCTGTCAACACCAAGCTGAAAAAGTATTTTTGATACATTTATTCCCTTGCCGCCGACATAGAAACTCTCTGACTTGCTCCTGTTTGTTTTTCCCTCTGCTAACTCATCAAGATTTATGACATAATCAAGTGACGGATTGAGCGTAACTGTATATATCATGGCTTTTTCTCCTCTCCTTATCGCCATATCTTAAATCTGTTTCCATTATATCACATCGAAATAAATTTTTTTAATTTTTTCAAAAATTTGCTTGACAAACTTTTGAAATTGTGGTAATATAATAACCGTCGCTGAGATGCGGGTGTAGTTCAATGGTAGAACACTAGCCTTCCAAGCTGGTTGCGTGGGTTCGATTCCCATCACCCGCTCCAT
>CACXGC010000057.1 GCA_902767155.1 uncultured Ruminococcus sp.
AGTACCGCCGCTTGCCTTACCTGTAAGAGTAACTGTTTTACCGAGAGTAATAGATTCTGCGCTGATTGTTGAGTTGTTTGTAAGAGGTGTTGAATTTGTAACCTTTACTGTCCAGCTCTTAGCTGCTGTCTTGCCTGCTGCGTCCTTAACAGTTACACGAACGTCGTAGTTAACTGCTGAACCAGGCTTAAATGTACCTGAATTTACTGTATCATACTTTGTGCCGATTGTTGACCAGCTTGAAGAAGAAGACTTCTTATACTGGAGAGCATAGTAGTACGGTGCTTTACCGCCGCTTGCCTTACCTGTGAGTGTAACAGTCTTGCCAAGTGCGATAGATGTTGCACTTACTGTAGAGTTGTTTGCGAGGTTCGGAGTCGGCTCGTCAATATCATCGCCTTCTGCTGTGAATGTCTTTGTAACTGTTGCAGTAGCGCCTGTAGAGTCAGTGATGACACACTTAAGTGTATGCTGTTTAGCTGTTCCCGGCTTCCATGTATAAGTATCTGTTGTTGAAGAAGACTTAACAACTGTACCGTCAACTGAGAACTGATACTTGTAAGGAGCTGTACCGCCGATACCGATACCCTTGATTGTAAGAGATGTGGTTGTCAGCTGAGGAGCAGACTTGTCTGTACCGAAGTTAACCTGGAGAGGAGTTGTAGGATCATCAGGATCATCAGGATTTACATTGCCGCTGTCACCGTTGCCGATTCTTGCGAAACCTGTTGTGATATAGTCTTCGTCGCTCTTTTCAAAGCTGTTGTTTTCCTGTGAACCTGCAGAGTCATCAAGATCTGCCTGATCGTTCATGGAAAGGTCATACGGGAGACAGTCCATACCGGACTTGCCGCTTGTCATGATAAGGAGAACACCAACACCCTTTGAAGCAACGTCGCTGCTGGAGATACCAAGTGTAGCGAGCGGAATGGACATTTCATAGTGGAAGTCCATAGAAGCACTCTTGTGACCCTTTGTATTAAAGTCAACCCATGCTGCGGAAGCATTGCACATATCGCCTACGACACGGTTGTTGTTTGCGCCGTATGCACCGTCGATACCGTAAACATTCTTGCTGAGGATACCCTTGCCGTACTTGAACACGATACCTGATGCAGCCGGCTTGAATTCTTCGACAGGATTCAGACCTGCACTTGTGCCGCCGTATACATAAGGACCGTTTGCACCGTTAGTGGAAACTGCAATAATCTTGTTGAGCTTCTGACCGAATGTGATGCCGGAACCCCAGAGTGTGCCGCCTGCTGCGGTCTGACCCTTGTTGCCGATTGTATCGGACTTACCGGTATCAAGTGCGATAAAGAACGGAATATTCATGTTCATGTAGATTGTGCCCTGTGTGAGCGGATAGTCATCGTTAGGAGCAACAACGTCCTGAACATTTGTCATTTCCCACATAAGATAGAGGTTTGTATCATCATATGCGCCATAGAGGGTGTAGAGGTCGAGACCAACTTCATACATTGAATTCTTACGATATACACGCGGGTCATCATTGGCTGTACCCTGTGCAATAATCATGGAGCTGTCCCAATCCGAGATTTCTCCGTCAACAGTGATGGTCTTCTTTGCACCCTTACCTGCCTTGTTTGTTGAGTAATAAGAAGTAAGAGTACCTGCGGAAGAAGAAGAGGTCTTAACCTGATACTTCTTGTTGTAGGTGAATGTGTATGACTTTGTTGTACCGTCTGTACCCTTTGCAGTAGTTGCAACTGTAACAACGCTGTCACCAATCTTACCTTCACCAATAGTAACTGTCTTTGAACCTGTGAATGTCTTTGTCGGACCGCCGTCTACGGAGTAAGTACCGCTTGAAGCATTTGCAAGAGTCAGTGTAATGTCAAGTGTTTCGCTTGTGAAAGTTGTGCCCGAAGCCTTGTTTGATGTTACTGTCGGAACTTCCGGCTCCGGCTCTTCCTCTTCGTCATCGGAGAAATCAGTCCAGCTGTGGTTTGCGCCGAACAGCTTGGAAGCACCTGCTATCTTAATACCTGGCTGCATATAAGCCGGATATCTGTTGGAAGCAGAACCTGTACCATCGTTGAATATTACCTGACCGTTTGTCTTATAAGCATCAACATCAAGTACAAAGTAACCGGATTTTGACTTATCTGTCAGCTTAACGCCCGGCCATGCTGCCATTGATTTTACTGTACCTGAGCTTTCATCATATACATAAGCATAGACATTGCTCCAGTTGTATGATTTGTTGTCGAAATAAATCTTAACTGTTGCACTCGGGTCAGTCTTTGTATAGGTGTAGGTCTGTGTAGCAGAACCATTTGTACCTGTAGCGTTAAGTGTAAGTGTTACCTTGCCGCCCTTCTTTACATCTGTACCGAAGGTAATTGTCTGACCGTTTGTGTAAGTACCGGACTTACCATCTGATGTTGAGTAAGTACCTGAGCTTGCATTTGTAACATTAAGAGTAGCAGTTACAGAAGTTGTAAATGATGAATCGCCCGGAGTAGCGGAAACTGTTACCTCATCCGGATGAACATCATCAGCATTGTAAATAACTGCGATACCGCTGTCGCCGATCTGACCGGAAATAGTGGATGACGTTATTGTGAATGTATTACCGGAAACAGCATCCTTATAAGTACCGGGAGTTGCATAGCTGCCGCCGTTTTCTACAGTTACAGAGCCGCTTCCGCTGCCTTTTACGATTACTGCGCCGCCGCCCTTACGGGTAATAACTGCGCATCCGTTACTTGTTGTATAGTAGTCAGCTTTTCCCGACATTGCATTTTTAAAGCGGTTAACAGCTGCTACTTCGTTGCTTGTAAAGTGAGTTGAACCCTTCTGACCGCCCTTGATATCATTTTCTTCTGTTGCAAAAGGACGTGAAAGATAAAGAGCAGGAGTATTATTACGGCATGCCACCGTAGCATATGAACGGTCAATAACATTCTGGTTGACCTTCTTTGTCCAGCCCCATTTGTTAGAATAGGTATCATGGCTTTCTGCCCAGTATACAAGCTTTTTGTCATCAACGCCTTTTGCTGACCATACGCCATATCCGTCAGGAACAGAACCGCCGTTATATGCACCTGTACATACATCGCCGTATTTACTGTCTGTTACACCGATATACTGTGTATACTCCTTCATAAGTCTGACAGCGTTGTTTACCTGACCGGAGTCATTTTCATTAAATGAAAGAGGACCATCGAGTATTTCGCCGTACATCCACAATCCGGACTTTGCTACCTCGCTCCAGAAAGCGCAATCCTCAGAAGGAAGTCCTATATGCTTAGCAGCGTCCCAACGAATACCGTCAACACCAATGCTCTTAAGGTCATTAACGTAAGCCAAAGCTCTGCGCTGAATCTCGGGATGTTCGGAATTGAAGTCGGGCATACCAAGATCGCAGTGAGTAATCTGCCAGCGGTTTGTCCAGTCAACATTGTCGTCATCACTGTTAAGACCGGAATTATGCCAATACTCAGAACCTACAAGGCTCTGATCTATTTTGCTGTGATCACCGGCAAGATGGTTAGCAACAACGTCAACGATAATCTTAATTCCGTACTTATGTGCTTCTGTACAAAGTGAAGCAAGCTCATCTCTTCCTCCCAGTGCGTTAGCCTGAAGACTCAGGTGGGTCGGCTGATAAAGCCAATACCAAGCGCCCGGATCAGACTGACCCTGAATAGGAGATGTCTGGATTGAGGTAAAACCTGCTTCCGCAATAGAGGGAAGTTCTGCTTTGATGTCATTGAATGTCCAGTCAAAGCAATGCAGGATATTACCTTGCTGAATACTGTCTGCAAGATTGTAATCTCCTGCTGCTGCAACCTCAGCTGCCGGTGCAGTGAGGACACTGCCAAGTCCGACGAAAGATGTTGCGAGCATTGCCGCTGACAAGAACACACTGGCGATTTTTGTGCCGGTGCGGTAGCGGCTTGTCTGCATTTCTTTGTTCATCAATCATCACGCTCCATTCTTTTTGATAAAGATTTATTTTTCCGAAGACCCGAAAACATCCCTTCCGAGCTGCCGTGTTATGACTGCGGAACACGACACGCTGCGCTGCTTTCAAGCCCTTCCTCGATATTATTTTAACATTATTCATGTGATTTTGTAAAGTGTGTTCGCGAGTGTTTTAATTCTTTTGCAGTAATAAAAAGTTTTTTATTTTCCGTTTTGGAAAAATATCTTGGTTATTATTACAAAAAAACGCCAGAAATATTTAGAAAATACTTATAACGGTTTTTTAACATTTTGTATTATTATACTAATCATATAGCAATATTTTTATGAAATGTGCTGAATTATTTTTATAGCATTTTACACAAAAACAATCGTTAATTTATAATCTGCTTTATTATTTTGACGGCTTTTGTAAAAAAAAATTAAGTCGTTTTTTGTCACAGATTGGCTATTGCTTCTGCCATGCGAAAATCTGCCGGATATGTCAATTTTATATTGCTTTCTTCACCGCATATGATACGTACCGTTTTCCCGTTCATTTTGAAAAGGCGGCAGGCATCTGTAATCTTTTCACGCATCTGCGGCGAGACTGTTTCAAGCATTGAAATAAATCCCCCCATGCGAAAAGTTTGCGGAGTCTGCACACGATACATTAAAGAACGGTCAGGAAAATCATCAGCATTTTTTCCGTCTGACGAAATCACCATAGTATCAGTTGCCTGAACAGCCGCTGTACAGATATCACAATTTTCCAGAGCGGCAATACTTTCTTCTATCATCCTTTCTGTCACAAAAGGACGCACCGCATCATGAGTGACAAGTATTTCATCATCCCTCATTCCGAGTTCCTGTTTTGCATAGTTTATAATGTTTACTATAGTTCCGTTACGGTCTGAACCGCCTTTTGTCAGAAAAACTTTTTCCGGAAAATACTGCTTTATCAATCCCTGCATATAATCATACCAATCAGGATTTACCCCGACTATCACAGCGGAAATAAACGGCGATTCAAGAAATCTTTCAACCGTATGAACCATGACAGGTTTCCCGCAAAGGTCAAGAAACTGTTTCGGCATATTGCCGCCCATTCTCGAACCTGTTCCACCTGCTACTATGCCTGCTGCTGCCATAAAAAAGCCCCCTTAATTCTATCAAATAAATAAAGTATATCATTTTTCGTTGCTGCTGTCTATAACTGATACGTATTTGAATTATTTTTCACTGATAAAAATAAGTTTTGTATATGTTGACAAAAAAACATATTTTTTGTATAATCAAAAATACATTGAAAAATAATCATTAAGGAGTGGAAATCATGCGGATAGCAATTTGTGATGACGAATCTTTTTTTCGCAAAGAAATTAAAGAAATGTTGCTTACATACAAAAACGAAAAAAAAATCCGCATTGATATCTATGAATTCGATACTGGCGACGAACTGCTGAAATCAGAAAAAATCTTTGATATTATTCTTATGGACTACATTATGCCGGGGTCGAACGGACTTGATACAGCACGAAAATTGCGCCTAAAAAATAACATTTGCAGTATAATATTTGTAACAGCAAATCCTGATTTTATCTTCGATTCGTTTGAAGTACAGCCTTTCCGCTTTCTCATTAAACCTGTAAGCGAAGATAAACTTTTTCACGCAATTGATGACTATCTGCATCAGCAAAAAATTTTGAATCCTATCGTAATAAGTGAGGATGGAGAACAAAAGGTCATACGTTCAGAGGACATACTTTATCTTGAAGGTGACGGAAAATACTGCCGCATAATTACCGAAAAAAATACATACAAAAGCTGTAAAACACTTTCTCGGATTCATGCTTTGCTCCCCGAATTCTGTTTCATCAGAATACACAAATCATTTGTCGTAAATATGTATAATATCGCTTCTGTCGGAACAATGGAAACTGTTTTACAAAACGGTACAAAATTACCGGTTTCCAGAAAATACGCCTCAACATTCAAAAAAACTTTCCTGAATTTTATAAAAAACTATTACGCTGCTTTGTAACAACAAATCGGAATCTGACCAAAGTATTTATGTAAAAGGAAGAAGTTCCGCCCCTGATACGTGGGATAAAGAATGGTGTTCAGACTGTGAGGCAAAAATTATCTGGAATTCATAAGCAGTTGACAAATTTTGATATGTGAGATATTATATTGTTATACAGAACTATGATTGGAATGACCAAAATGAAAATCAAACGAATTCTCGTTTCAGCAGTTGCGGCGGCTTTTGCGTCTGTTTCACTGTTCGCAGGTTGTACGCAAGAACCGACAGCAAAAGAAACATCAGAAAAAACTTCCGCAGTATCAAGAGTTTCCGATGTATCCGATACCTCTTCCGATTCGTCAGAAAAAGACGAAAGCAGCGAAACTCAGTCATCTTCTGAAAGTTCTTATGAAGAAGAAAGCAATACCTCAACTGAAAATTCCGATGAATCTTCCGAAGAAGAACCAAAGGTCAGCAACATTACTCCTGCTGTGTGGGAAGTAACCGACCAGAATGGCAATAACATATATATGATGGGTTCAATACACCTTGCAGATGAAAACGCCTCTGTTCTTCCCGATTATTTTGAAACTGCATATGCAAAATGTGATGCTCTTGCAGTTGAATGTGATATAACACAGTCGTCTGATGCTCTGACTTCTCTTATGGCATATATGTATAATGACGGAACAAGCATAAAAGATCATGTTCCCGAAGAAACTTACAAGAAATCTGTCGATACACTTAAAAAAGGCGGTATGTACAGTCCGACATTCGATATGATGAAGCCTATAATGTGGGTAGAAATCGGTGAAATCTTAGCTGCCCGAAAAAGCGGGCTTTCTTCTGAATATGGAGTAGACCTGAATCTTCTTAACCGTGCGAAAAGCGAAAACAAAGAAATACTTGAAATCGAATCGCTTGATTTTCAGAATCATCTCCTTTCAAACATGGATGAGGATATACAGCTTATTTTGTTTGAAGAACTTGCAGACGAGAACTATATCGAAGACGGCATAGAGCAAATCAAAAGCCTTTACGACAACTGGAAAAAAGGCGACATTTCAGAAGATCTTACCGATGAAGAATCAGAAGATAGTGATACTGATCCGGAAAAGGAAGAACTTATTAAAAGGTATAATGCTTTAATGCTTGATGACAGAAATGTAGGTATGGCAGAAGCCGCAGAGGAATATATGCTTGACGGTAAAAAAGTAATGGTTGTTGTCGGTGCTGCCCATTTCTACGGCGAAAACGGAATACTGAGCCTGCTCGAAAAAGACGGCTGTACTGTTCGTAAACTGACAGCAGAAGATGCTCAGAACGTAAGCAAACCGGAAGAATCTGCCGAATCATCCGAAGAAGTTTCAAAAACTCCGTCTATACCTCTTGAAACAGACCCCGGTATAGCACGTGCAGCATAATATCACTTTTACAAAACAGGAGTAAAAAACATGAAAAAGAAAAGTCTCATAGCGATTATAAGCGCAGTCATTATGGCTCTGCTCGGATTCGGATATACTTTATTTGAAGGTTCGCTTTCACCTAAAGATGAACCGGCACAGAACTCATCCGTTTCTCAGGTACAGGAGTCCACAGCAAATTCTTCCGAACCGGAAAATGAACAACCATCACTTACAAGCTATTACATTGATGTCGGACAGGGTGACAGCGAATTTATAATCCTCCCCAACGGAAAGACAATGCTCATAGATGCCGGAACAAGAGAGGGCGGAGAAAAAGTAATCAGCTTTATCCAGAACTGCGGATATAAAAAAATCGACTACGTTATAGGTACACACCCCCATTCCGACCATATCGGCGGTCTTGCAGATGTCATAAAAGCGTTTGACATAGGCACTATATATATGCCGAATAAAGCTACTACAACCAAAACTTACGAGTATCTTCTTCAAACGATACAGAACAAAAAGAAAAAAGTTAAAACCGCAAAAGCCGGTGTGAACATAGCAAAATCAAAAGAACTTGATTTCAGCGTTGATATGATTGCTCCGATAAGCGAAGAGTATGAAGACCTTAACGATTACTCAGCAGTAATAATGATACGTTTTGGAGATAAAAAATTCCTTTATATGGGCGATGCGGAAAGACTTGTTGAGAATGAAATACTCGGCAAAAATACGGATGTTAAAGCTGATGTTGTAAAAGTAGGACACCACGGCAGCAGTTCATCTTCAAGCGATAAATTCGTAAAGGCAACACAAGCAAAATATGCTATCTTTTCGCTTGGTGCAGGAAACGACTACGGTCATCCCCATAAGGAAATTGTAAACCGCTGGAAAAAATACAAGGCTGAAATGTATCGTACAGATGAAAAAGGTACTATCACAATCACTTCTGACGGAAAAAACATAACTGTTAAAACAGAAAAAAAATAGGAGGCTTTTTTCATGCTTCAAGTAACTATTGATCGTTTCGAGGGAAATATGGCAATTGTAGAAATAGACGAAAATCATTTTTCCAAAATTCCCGAACTGCTTGTTCATGAGGCAAAAGAGGGCGATATTATCAATATAACCGCCGGAAAATTATCACAGTACTATGTTGCAAAAATAGACGACTATTTTGTCTATGTACTTACCCCGAAAGGAAAATATGCTATTCCTCATGATGTGAGCGACCATGCAAAAGTCGGGGATTATCTTGCTGTTGAGATAAACCCGACCGCAACAGAAGTAAAGAAAAGCAAAATTCACAGCTTGATGAGCAGCCTTTTTGAATAATACTAAAATCCCGCTGAGTGACAGTGGGATTTTTCTTTTGTGCAAAAACATCAATTATTCTTGACTGTAGCAAAATCTGACAGTATAATAAAGGTGTGCTGGCATGAATTTTATCCTAAATGGGCAAGAAGTCCCCTACCTCTAAGGCGGTGGGATGAATTGCCGGTCAGCCGTAAGGCTGACTTATTATTTGTTGACATAAAAAATAAAGAATGTTATAATAAATGCAGATAAAATCG
>CACXGC010000058.1 GCA_902767155.1 uncultured Ruminococcus sp.
AACAACTCCTTTTTTACCAAATACTGTTTATTACTTATATAATAGCTTAATTTTATCTAAATTTCAAGTCTTTTTATGCTACTTTTTATGAAAAATTATTAATTTATTTATACATCCGGCATTTTCCAATAAAATCCGCATCAGCATCAGATTTTATCATATCAGATGTGTCAAAAATTGTCAGTTTTTCTTGTACAAAAAAAACGCCCTGCCGCAAAGCAGAGCGAAATTTTTACAAAAAAGCTTCAAGTTCAGCGACTATATTTTTTATATCGGAACAAAGCTTTTCACTGTCTGTGAACATATCTTTAAAAAGACTGTTTATATTTTCCTCAAAATTATCAGGAAGTATTTTGCAGTTCTTTTTGCACAGTTTGACAAGGCGTTTTTCTCCGGGATGGGTTTGCTTGTTCAGAGCGAAAATGATATCAAAATAGGATTCCAGAAAAGCCGCTGTTCGGTGCAGTACGCTCACCTTGTCATTTCTTTCGGCAGCCTTTTTTATCTGAAAGTAATAAGCCGGCATTGAAGCATACAAAAGATCGGCATTTCTTTCAATTATGTTCTGTTTCAGTTCATCGGGATAGGGTACGGAAAAACGTTCCTTTGCTTTTTTGAGCTTTCCGTTCCTGTCGAAGATAATTTTGCAGGTAATGAGGTTATGCCACATACAGGTAGTGTAACCGTTGTGTGCCTGATATTTTTCAACAACGTCAGCTACGCCGTCACAGAATGAATCAAGATCACGGTATATTATATCAATGTCAACACCGTCATTCAGCACACAGTTGTCCTCATATTCCCAGTAATGATTGCCTATTTCCATATGGCGGCAATATTTTTGGAGTATACTGTATCTTACATCATCACTGATATGTGAAGTGACATACAAATAAACATCGTAGTCCGATTTTTCATCATAATTTTCACCTGAACGAGAACCGCCGAGGGCAATCGCCTCAACCTGTTCCAGCTCTGAAAGTTCTCTGAATAATTCCTCGATCATAAAAAATTCCTCCTTAATTCATCACCGTAAACTTCATCATAAAGTGCCGCCAGTTCCGGATCTGATGATCTCAGACTGTCAACATAATTCCGGCGGCGTTCAAGCATCGAATCATATGCTTTCGGGTCATGTTTTCGCAAAGCATCGGCATATTTACGCCTTGCCTTTCTGAGTCTTGCAAGAATATCCGGATCCATTTTTAGCATTTTTTCCTCGATAAGTTTTCGTCTTTCTTCAAGCAGCGAAACAAGTCCGCTTATTTTCTCAGGGTCATCTTTCAGCATTTCGCCGAGACGTATTTCCACTCTGTCTATAATCGCATCCTCATCGAAATAGTTTATCCGACCCCACAGAGTATGCTTTTCAGCATCGGCAATATGCAGCTGAGAAATATCTGTTCCGAAAAACTCAGAAATAAGTTCATCGGCTATGCGGTCCATATAAGCGGAGCTGTCTTTTCCGAATACCCACTGCAATTCAGGCTGTATTCCTTTTGCGGTACGGGTAATATGTTTCGGACGTATTTTTTGGGACGGACGCACAGCAGTTTTTGCTCTGCGCTGCATCCTCATACGTTTTTTCATAAAGTGCGGAGTTTCTTCTGTTTCGTAAGGATAATCATACCCTGCGTCACGAAGAGCAAGCGCTGTTGTCATTCTTACAGCACCGCTGCGAAGAAGTTTCTCCGCCCCGTAATTTTTCAGCATATCATTTACTTCCCCGATATGTTCCGTGATATAAAACCTGATGTTTCTTTTCCTGTAGTCCTCATACATCATAACAAGACGGTCTGCTGCTGCTGTGTCAATATTGCTGACAGCGCCGGCATGAAGGATAATACATTTTGTGCTGTCCGTAACCGCAGATTCGATATCATTCTGCATAGTATCTATATTGGCAAAAAACAAATTTCCGCCGAAACGGTATATCACCGTATTTTTTACCGGACGTGACTCCCTGTTTCTTTCCAGACTGTAAAAACCGTCCTTTCCCCTGATGACACCGAGAAAAGCACACGGCGGCGTTACAGCACGGATAACTACGGCAGCAAATGAAAGTACCACGCCAATCATTACACCGGCTATAGTGCCAAAAATCAGTACTGAAAGAAATGACCCCAAAAATATGTAACATTCATTGCGGCTGATTTTCCATAACTTTTTAGCCTCATGAAATTCACACGCATTCATAAGGGCAGAAATAACTATTGCGGTCAGTACCGGAACAGGCAGATATTCTATTATCGGCGTTGCAAAATACAGAACAGCAACCATTGTCAGCGCCGCCGATATTGAAAGCCATTGTGAAGATACACCAAACTGGCGGACAATTCCTGTTCTTGAAACACTCGCATTGACCGGACAGCAGCCGCATAAAGCTGACGAAAGATTTGCCGCTGCATATGCAAACACTTCTCTGTTGTTATCAAGTCTGTAGCCGTCCTTGAGGGCATTTCCGCCCGATGCAAGCAGACTTTCCGCAAGTATGACAGCAGCTATTGAAAGTGAATTCAACAGATAGTCGCTGAAATTATCTTCCGATAATGCCGCATACGGAATATGCAATTCTCCGAACCCACGGTCAACATGAGGAAGAAGTTTCACACCGTATTCATCAACGTGCATTACAATTGTAAGAAATGCCCCTACTGCTATCATAAGCGCAGAAACCGGAACTTTTGTGATAAACTTTTTCCCAAGCATGATAATTATTATTGTCAGCACACCAAGCAGGAACGAAACGACATTGAAATTTTCCGCCTGTTCTATCAGGTGATGTATCAGTTCCGGACCTTCACCTGTTCCGGGTGAACCGCCGAAAAGTTTCGGGGTCTGCATGAGTATTATTGTACAGCATATACCAGTCACAAATCCCGCCATTACAGGTGTACTTATATACTGAACTATGCGCCCTGCCCTGAAAAGGCAGAAAACCATCAGCCATAATGCAACAAACATTGTCAGCATCGGTACAACCGAAACAGCGTCCTGTGATTCCGCATTTATACCCATAGAAGCGATAACGCCGCCGACCAATGCCGCCGGCGCTGCATCAACACCGAAAACGAAATCTTTCGAGCTTGTGAGCACACCGAACAGCAGAATAGGAAAAACTGAACCGTACAGACCATACTGCATCGGCAAACCGGCAATTTGTGCATAACCCATTGATATCGGGATGGATATCAGGGCAACTATAACTCCGCCCAGAATATCTTTAAAAAGCTGTGCCGGAGTTGTTTCAAAAAATTTCTTTTTGTACCGTGTCAGAATATTATTCATTTGTTGCACCGATTTTCAGCAATTCCCGTATTCTGTCAATTTTATCCGAAAGATACAGATATCCGAGCAAAGATTCAAAAGCCGTTGCCATATGGTACTGTGCGATAGTAGCACTTTTCGGCGCATGGGAAACATGAGCATTTCTTCCACGCCTGAGAACATCGGCTTCTTCCTGTGTAAGATACGGTTCAAGCTTTTGTGCCATTTCCGCCTGAGCCTGACAGCGTACTATTTCCACCTTTTTCAGATTAAGCTCCTTAACCGGTCGGTTTGCCTCACACACTAATTGTTCACGTATGATAAGGTCGTAAACTCCGTCACCCACAAAAGCGAGTCCGAGTGTACTTATTTCTTTCGGGTCACAATTCATCAGCGTCAGACGTGACATAAATCCACTCCTATTCTACAAACTCAAACTCAAAATCATACAGGCTGACAGTATCGCCTTCCTGAATACCGGCTTCTTTCAAAGCGTCTATAACTCCCGAACTTATGAGCACTCTCTGAAAATACTGCACTGAATCGGTATCGCTGAAATCTATCATTCTTAGCACTCTGAGAAGTGAATCAGCCTGAACAAAATAAACTCCGTCATGAACAGTGACCCTGATATCCTGCTTTCCAATTTCCTCAACAGGCGGCAAAACAAGCGGTTCAGGCTCATATCTTGCAACAGGCGGCAATTTTGAAAGCTGTTCCTGTATTTCTTTGAGTAAAGGTTCTACTTCGTAGGAAATAGCCGCCATGATCGGGAAGAAAGAATATCCCTGTTTCTCAACGAATTCACGGAATTTTTCTACAGTTTCGTCATCGGTCAGGTCACATTTATTTCCGGCAACTATCATTGGACGCTCGGCAAGTTCAGGATTGAATTTTTTCAGCTCTGCATTTATAATGCGGAAATCTTCTTGTGGGTCTCTGCCCTCACTGCCCGAAACATCGACCATATGGACGAGAAGGCGACATCTTTCAACATGGCGGAGAAACTGGTGTCCAAGACCTGCGCCATCTCCTGCGCCTTCGATAAGTCCGGGAATATCCGCCATAACGAAAGAGGATTCCGGACCCATTCTGACAACACCAAGAACAGGAGTTATTGTTGTAAAATGATAATCTGCAATAATGGGTTTAGCCTCGCTCACTACAGATATAAGTGTTGATTTTCCCACATTCGGGAAACCTACTATACCGACATCCGCAAGCAGTTTCAATTCAAGCTGAACTTCATACTGTTCACCAGGCTGACCAGGTTTTGCAAAGCGTGGAGTCTGACGTGTCGGGGAAGCAAAATGTGGATTTCCCCAGCCTCCTTTGCCGCCCTTTGCAACGATAACAGGTTCTTTGTCAGAAATATCGGCGAGTATTCTGCCTGTTTCAGCCTCTTTTATGAGAGTGCCCCTCGGAACACGGATAATCAGGTCATCCGCTTTTTTACCGTTACAGCGTCCACCCCTGCCGTTTTCACCTTTTGGAGCGACATATTTTCTTTTGTATCGAAAATCGGCAAGTGTGGAAAGATTGTCATCCGCAACGAATACGATATTTCCGCCCCTGCCGCCGTCACCGCCATCCGGTCCGCCCGATGCAACATATTTTTCTCTGTGGAAAGCTACTGCACCGTCGCCGCCGTCACCGGCTTTTATAAAAATTTTCGCAATATCTACAAACATATAAGCCCTCCGTTTCGTGATTTTTTCAAACCATTCATAGAGAAAAAGAGCTTCGGAACAAACCGAAGCCCTCTGCATTTCTCAACTCATTACTCAGCAGCGTAAACAGAAACCTGCTTACGATCCTTGCCTACACGCTCAAACTTTACAGTACCGTCGATCTTAGCGAAAAGTGTATCATCAGAACCACGTCCGACATTATTGCCGGGATGGATGTGTGTACCTCTCTGCTTAACGAGGATATTGCCTGCAAGTACGAACTGACCGTCTGCGCGTTTTGTGCCAAGACGCTTGGACTCGGAATCACGTCCGTTCTTTGTTGAACCGCCGCCCTTTTTGTGAGCGAACAACTGGATGTTAATATTCAGCATTATAACTTACACCTCCGTAAAACTTAATAAAAATCCGTTCATACAACTGAACATACTGTTTTCAGATAATCGGGATACTGCTTCTCTGTTGCACTAAGATGCAGAAGCAACCCTTCAAGTATGACCTGACAATCCGGAATTTTTTCACAAACCATAACTTTCATATCACCGTCGTGTACTTCTGCTGTAGCATTGGCACATATTATGTCGGTAATAGTATTTGCCGTCATATAAGCCGCCGAAGAAACGAAAGCACAAAGAATGTCCTGACCTTCCTCAGCCATACCGGAATGACCGCTTATATGAAACCCCGTCAGCAAACCGTCATGATTTCTGAAAATTTCAGCCCTTATCATGTCTCAATGGATTCGATCTGTACTTTAGTATACTTTTGTCTGTGACCCATCTTACGTTTTGAGCCTTTTTTCGGCTTGTAAGTGAAAACAGTGATTTTCTTACCCTTTACGAGGTCAAGAACCTTACCTGTTACCTTTGCGCCCTCAACATAAGGAGCGCCCACCTTAAAACCGTCATCTGTGCTGACTGCAACAACCTTGAAGTCAACTTTTGACTCGTTTTCTGCGTCAAGCTTTTCAACATATACTACGTCACCGTTAGCGACCTTGTACTGTTTTCCGCCTGTTTCTATTACTGCGTACATAACTGACACCTGCCTGTAATTCAAAATCGCTGCTGAAGGCGGAGAACAACCCACTTATAGCCTACAGCATGCGTCTTTGTTATCATACCACTTAACCCACCATATTGTCAAGAACTTTTTGAAATGTATTTTTGGCGATTGACACATAGAGGAATTAAAAGTATAATAGTGGTACAGTAAAATGAATGAAAGGGGTGTTTGCAATGGGATTCATGGATTCTGTAAAGACTACTCTCGGCGGAGCTGTAGAGGGTGCTGCAAAGGATGAGAATATCAAAAATCAGGTAAAATCAACTGTCAGCAGTACCGTAACAAAAATTGCCGGTGACAAAGTAGACCAGAAAGTTGTCAAAGACACTGTAAATACAGTTGTTGATGAAGCTGCAAAACTCGCTCAGAATAAGCTTGGCAGCAAAAACGAAAATAATGACAATAAAGAAACGACCGACAAAAAATAATTGGTGACAAAAACAGGCTGCTGCAAGCGATGTACACTTTGCAGCAGCCTGTTTTCCGGATATCAGTTTGGAAATTGTTCACGCTCATGAAATCATGGCTTGTATATAATATCATTCGCTGAATGCCGGTCTGTCCTCGTGAAAGAATTCTTCGTCACGGAACAAAAGCGAGATACACCATATAGCCGCAAGAGCAACAAGTGTATAGACAATTCTGCTGATAATACCTGTCTGTCCGCCGCATATCCATGCAACGATGTCAAACTGGAAAATTCCTATCGAACCCCAGTTAAGTCCGCCAATAATCAGCAGTATCAAAGAAAGTTTATCAAGCATACTTTTTCCTCCTAATAATTCTGTCACTCTTATTATTGCCCGTTTTGCGGCGTTTATACTGTTTCATATGTAAACTGAACAATGCTTTATTGCCTTTATTCCTTTTCGTATATGTTTGTACACAGTTGCACTGCTGATTTCAAGTTTATTCGCAATATCACAGACAGGCATATTTTTGAGATATCGCATACTTATGCACTGTTTTTGTCTTTCGGTCAGTTCATTTTCTATGGCGAGGCTGACTATTTTTTTCATTCTGTCTTTTCGGCTTAAAACATCCTGTTCTCCGTATAATTCATTCTCATAGAATCTTTTAAGCGAACTTTCCTTGTCTGTACCTTCATAAAAATCAAGCTTTGTAATCCTCATCAGCACTCTCCTTTTCTCCACACAAGCTCACCAGCGGTTGACATACAATCATAATACATCTCGTTTGTGATTCTGAGATTATTTGTAAGTTCCGCAAGCTGTTCTTCCGATGCAGATTTTATTTTCTGTTTCAGTTCTGCCGCCTTTTTTTTAAGGATCTCAGCAGATCTGTAGTACTGTTCCGCCCACTGTTTGTATGTCATATTCTCTCTCCTCTCTACACGTTTCGTGTAGTTTTTTATAATAAAAATCAGGGTCGGAAAACTGCACGTGAATTTTTCGCCGCAGTTTCACTTTCCCCTTTAATTTCATTATAACCGATATTCGTGAAAAATCAAGCTTTTTTTGAAAAAATTTTTTATCCGTGATGCAAAAAAATATTTTTTCAAAAAATACAAAAATTGCTTGAAATACACGTTTCGTGGTGCTATAATATTAGCAAATAAAACCAGTCCGGACAGCCGAGATAAGAATTCGAGGGATTATATGAAAAACTATATAGGAAACAAAATTAAAGAATTGCGCAAACAGGCAGGTCTTACACAGTCGGAACTTGCTGCAAGACTCGGAGTCTCTTCTTCATCAGTGGGAATGTATGAACAAGGCCGCAGAGAACCCGACAATGATATGATACTGAAACTTTGCAATATCTTTGGCGTGACCAGTGACAGTCTTATCGGAAATAAAAAAGCTGAAAGCAGAGAACTTTCCGATGTGTTCAACGAATTTACACAGCTTTTGTCATCTCAGCAGGGATTGATGTTCGACGGAGTGCCTCTAAATGATGAGGATATAAACAAACTCGTCGATGCGATCAACGTGGTGGCAGCTATCGCAAAACAACAGCATAAGAAAAAATCTTTCGGATAATGGAGAGACTAAATGGAAAGAATAAAACAAAAGGTAGACAGACTTATAGAAGATATGGGAAGCGCCGACCCTTTTTTCATCTGTGAAAAAATGGGGATAATAGTACTCGATCAGGATCTTCCGGATAGCATTAACGGTTTTACAATAACAATGGACGGTATCCGCTTTATCGTCCTGAATAAGAACCTTGACTACTATTGCCGCAAGATCACCGCTGCCCACGAACTCGGACATATCATACTGCACGGGTCAACAAATACTATAAAGCTGAGTCTGAATACTGAATTCTGCATTTCAAAATATGAACGTGAAGCAGACTGCTTTGCGGCTCATCTTTTGCTTGCGGCAGAACTTCAGGAACTGCAATTTATGGAAAGTGTGACCTGCGACGATATTTCCCGAATAACACATATGCCGAAATCAATGATAGAAAGTGCATTTTTTGACTGATGTTCAGGAATTAACGCACAAGTAACTTTTTTTATGGAGGTGTGAGGCATGAAATTGTTTTTAAAAAGAGGGACTGACGAAGGCGAAGGATTTACAATATACAATACTCATGCCGAACCTGTATGTGCTGCTGAAATGAATTTTTCATCAAGCATACACATAGAATTGAGAAATGAAGACAGAGTTTTGCTTTCGTCAATAAAATTCAACCGTCTTATGCTGGATTATTTCACTATCCGCTGTGACCATCGTTTTTATGTACTTATACCGATAATCGGAAACCACTTTTCTTTTGCGATATACGGCAGTACATTCCGTTTTGCCGGAAATCTTGCCGACGGCTGTTTTTCAATGTTCAACGCTAAAGGCGAGATAATAATGACACAAAAAAAGTGCTGGGCACAACACGGAGACGGCTACGAACTGGAAATCAAGGACGAAAAATACCGTCTGCTTATGGTTTCAACCGCTATCTGCGCCGACCTGTTTATAGCACTAAGCGAACCACGAACCGCATACAGCTGCTAAAAAATACACAAAAGGCGGAAAGCACCCAAAAAAATGCTCTCCGCCTGTTTTTTCAGTTGTTCGGTCTTCTGTAAAAATTGCCCATCACTTCTTCTGACTTCATTATGTTGATAAACGCTCCGGGATCTTCTTCCTTGATTTTTGAAACTACACGCCTGATTTCATCAGATGAAACAACCGAATATATCATTTTTCTTTCTTTGCCCTTGTACAGCCCCGTACCTTTGAAAAGCGTACCGTCATGGTGAGTATATTCACGTATCACAGTATAAACCTCGTCCGGTTTTTCTGTGATTATAAACATAGTCTGTTTCTGATATCGTCTGTACAAAAGCTGAATTATCATCGTGGAACAAAATTGAAGTATTATCGAATACATAGCGCTCGTCCAGTTGAATAAAAGTCCCGATAAAGCCAGTACAACAACATTTCCGGCAAATATATAGTTCCATGCATCTTTTCCGTAATGTTCGGAAATAAAGATAGAGATGAAGTCTGTACCGCCGCTTGTAGCATGATTTAGCAGACATATTGCGATTGCCGCACCATTGACAATTCCGCCGAATACAGAACACAGCAGAATATCATCCGTAAGATGAAAATACGGCATTATATCGGCAAATGTCGAGGAAAGAACTATCATTATGAGCGAATATATTGTAAACCGCTTGCCGATGAATTTAAAGCTTATCAGCGCCGGCACAGAATTGAGCGGTATATATATGAGACTCAGCGGTACGGAAATATCGCAGAATTTCAGGAGAACCTTTTGCGAAAGCAGTGACACACCAGTAAAACCACCTGCAAGCAATCCTGCCCCACGAAGAAAATTAGCAAGCGAAAACCCGTACACAGCAGCAGCGAAAATAATACATATGATTTTTCTGATTTCCCGCAGTATTATCTTTTTCATAGCGAATCACCTCAGACAACGCCGTGAGTTTTTGACTGTTACCGAAAAACTTCCGGCTTTTTATCTGTCATCATTATCATCATCGTCGTCATAATCCTGACTGTTGTTTATTATCTCTCTCGGATGGAGATTAACTCTCGCACGGTCTTTTTCAACAGCATCGGAAAGTGCTTCCTTAAACTGACGAACTCGCTTGATATTTTTTATTTCAAGGGTGGAATTCGTCTTGTCATCAGCATAAACTGTCAGAGTTCCAAGACCGAACATTCTCTGGAAAAATGTTCTCTGCATTGTCATATCTTTAACTCTGAACAGCAGTATTTCATTTTCAATCTGTGTGAAAAATCCCATCTGGATAATTATCTTCTTATTGGTCAGAATGTATTTGGTAAACGTCCACGGAAGACCCAAAAATCCCCAGCGTTTTCTTTCACGAAGTATTTCCCCCGGAAGGAGTTTTTTATTCTTCTTTGAATTCTTCACTATATTTTTTGCGTCAATATCATCTTCAAATATATAGTCGGCATCATCAAGTTCAGGTCTGTTTCCGGACTTTGATTTTTTTCCCGATTTAGACTTTGACTTTGTTTTGGATGTACTTTTTCTGGGCTTTGGAGTTTCCTCATCTTCCTCATCGTCATCGTCGTAATCTTCGTCGTCTTCGTCCTCGTCGTAATCTTCATCGTCAATTTCTTCAAACTTTTTTCCGGCTCCGGACTTTGATGTATTTTTTTTAGACTTCGGAGTTTCTTCCTCTTCTTCATCAAATTCTTCTTCCGGTTCTTCCTCATACTTCTTTTTCTTTCTGTTTTTATTCTCGTTGTCTTTTGACATTTTCTCTATATCTTTTGCCATATTAACACTCCCTAAAAATAATAATCCTGCCACAGCCTACAAAAAACTGCCTGACACTATAATACTATTATTACAGTCAAAAATCAACAAATATTTGCAAACCTGAACACAAAAAGTTTCATACCATATTTTTTATTATAACATACGAAATCAATCACAAAATACAATTGTTGACAGGTAAAGACGACCATGATATAATTGTCGTACAATATTTTTACAATTCGGGAGATGATAAATTGGAAGATTATGTTCTCAGAACAATAAATGTCAGCAAAATGTTCAAAAAGAATCTTGTTCTGAACAATCTTAGCCTGAACATACGCAAAGGCGAAATTTACGGTTTCATTGGTCCTAACGGTGCCGGAAAAACAACTGCTATGAAAATAATACTCGGACTTCTTACGGCTTCCGGCGGTGAAGTTGAACTGTTCGGTACTGTCGGCGATACAAAACAACTGAAACGTGTCGGGTCGCTTATCGAATCACCCGGACTTTTTACAGACTGTACCGCTGCGGAAAATATGAAACGCTTTTCCATTCTCGGCGGCGGAACGGAAGCAGAAGCTCAGAATCTGCTTCGTTTAGTCGGGCTTGCTGATGTCGGCAAGAAAAAAGTGAAATCTTTTTCTCTTGGCATGAAACAAAGACTCGGCATAGCTGTTTCTCTAATCGGAAAACCCGAACTTATGATACTTGACGAGCCTGTGAACGGTCTTGACCCTATGGGAATGAAAGATGTACGTGATATCATACTGAATATCAACAAGGAAATGGGCGTTACATTCTTTATTTCGAGCCATCTTTTAGGGGAACTTGAAAAAATTTCCACAATTTACGGCATTATAAACAAGGGAGTCCTTGTTGAAGAAATCACTTCCGCCGAACTTGACACACGCTGTACAAAAAGCCTTCGTTTCAGATGCAGCGAACCAAAAAAAGCCGCTGAAATTCTTCAGGAAAAATTCAGCGCAAAAAATTATAACATAGACGGCGATGTACTTAACATTGACGCAGATGTAAACCGCAGTGCAATGATGAACCGTGAACTTGTCAACAGCGGAATATGGGTATCTGAGCTGCGTGTGAACAACGTAAGCTACGAAGACTATTTTCTGAGCCGTATGGGTTCAATGGATGTGGGAAACGGGGTGGGACAATATGTTTAACTTGCTGCGTTTTGAATACAGAACTCTGTTTTTACGAAAAAGCTTTTTCGTATGCCTGATAGTACTTCTTCTGCCGCTTTTACTGATATCTGCCGATGTTATCGACGTATACAACAAATCGGGCTATAATTCGTCTCCGTTCACTATATTACAGATGATGATGACATTTTCAAATGTGTCAGTTCTCGTACTCATCTTTACGTCGATTTTCGGCTGTCAAAACTATATAAACGGAACAGCAAAGGTAATATACGCAAAAGGCTACTCACGTACACAAATATTTTTCGCAAAATTTATTGCTTCGGCAACAGCAGCTATTATTTTCTTCTTAGTCGCTATCACTTTCGGACTAGTTATCGGCTATTCTTTCGGCGACCCAAAAGCTGATGAAGTCACTTCAATCATTGCCGGCACATCATCTAAACCGGAAATGTGGGTGTATATCCTCCACTTGTTTACCCAAATAATGGCACTGCACGCTTTCTACTTCATGATTGCGGAATTACTTCGCAGAACCGGAGTATCTATTGTCATAGATTTCTTCCTGCCTACAATGATACTGACTCTTTTCTTTCTGTTTCAGACTATTCTGAAAAGCATTTTCAAAGATAATCAGGAAATCTGCGATAAAATCGGCGAGGCATATGAAAAGTTCATGATGTATTGGCTGCCTACGAGTTCCACGTCTATAATAGGATCAATTTTCAGCGGATTCGACAGTATAGATTACACTGTCGGCATGATAGTAAACATCGGATATGTGATATTATTCGGCGGTCTGGCATGGCTGCTTGTTGCGAAAAAACAAATCACGAACTAAAAAATATTTGCCGCACAGTTTTTGAGCTGTGCGGCGGATTTTTTTCTTTTGAGATTATGCCTTGCCAACAGAACCGAAGAGTTCCATCTTTTCCTTAACAGTAGCCTTGATAGCCTCGAAGCCGGGAGCGAGGAGTTTTCTCGGGTCAAAGCCCTTACCCTGCTGGTCTTTGCCTTCTTCGATATACTTTCTTGTAGCCTCCTGGAAAGACAGCTGACATTCTGTGTTAACATTGATCTTTGAAACGCCGAGAGAAATAGCCTTCTTAATCATATCTGCCGGAATACCTGTACCGCCGTGGAGAACGAGCGGCATTTCGCCTGTCTTAGCCTGTATAGCGTCGAGTGTTTCAAATGAAAGACCCTTCCAGTTAGCCGGATACTTGCCGTGGATATTACCGATACCGGCAGCGAGCATATCTACTCCAAGGTCAGCAATAGTCTTGCACTCGTCAGGATCAGCACATTCGCCCATGCCTACAACGCCGTCTTCTTCGCCGCCGATAGAACCAACTTCACACTCGATTGAAAGACCGAGGTTGTGTGCTACATTAACAAGTTCTTTTGACTTAGCGAGGTTTTCCTCGAAAGGATAGTGAGAGCCGTCGAACATGATAGAAGTAAAGCCAGCTTTTACACACTTGTAGCAGCCTTCATATGTACCGTGGTCGAGATGGAGAGCAACCGGAACTGTAATACCGAGAGATTCGTCCATAGCCTTAACCATAGCAGCGACTGTTTTGAAGCCGGTCATATACTTACCTGCGCCCTCAGATACGCCGAGGATAACCGGAGAATTCAGTTCCTGAGCTGTAAGGAGGATAGCCTTTGTCCACTCAAGGTTGTTGATGTTGAACTGACCTACTGCATAATGACCTGCTTTTGCTTTTTTAAGCATTTCTGTTGCATTTACCAATGCCATTGAAATCACGCTCCATAAAAAATAATAATTTTTGGTATGTCAAACACACCTGACAAGTCTATTATACAGTAAACCGAGCAAAATATAAAGTGTTTTTTTGAAATTTTTTCATACAAACTGCATTATTTTTTCCTGCGGGCAAATTTTCCTTTAAATTCTAAAATTTTGGGGCACAAACAGTGTTTGAAAGGCAAAAACACGAGATAGCCGAGTGTACCGCCGAAAAAGTTCAATATCACATCATCAATATCGCACACACGGTAAAAACTGCCCAATATTGCCCCAATAGCAAGCTGCAATGTTTCTATTGTCACTGTAAAGGCAAGTATAATCAGCAGTACTTTGTACGGGCGTGGTTTTTTGAGCATAAGCGGAAGAAATATACCAAGGGGAACCGTAAGCAGAACATTTCCAAGCAGCTGCTCTATTTTAAACTGCAATGGTGCATATTTCAGGAAATTCGATATAGTACGGAAAGGTCTCATAATCAAAGCAATTTGTATACTTTTTGTACCGTCATTTATGTACACCAACGGAAAAAATGTCAGCGACACTACAACAGTAATGTACACTATGAACAACCCATAAAGAATGGGCGATTTGTTGTGCTTTTCATTTCTGCCGCAGTACAGAATATAAAGCAGAAGTACAATACCGCCCACAAGCCAAGCATATTCTCTACCCAACAAAACTAATTCTCCCCAATGATTTTTTCTTGAAACGGTCAGGCATAATTCTGTACAGTAAATACCCTGTCATAACGCCTGTAAAGTTCAGTATAACATCGTCGATATCGACTGTACGGTAAAAAGTTCCCAGCGAAAAATCCAGAACCAATTGTGTCATTTCTATCAAAACCGGCAAAGCCAAAGCATAAAGTACTGCTTCTGTCCTGTTCCTGAATTTTTTCAGAAACGGTACTATGACACCAAAAGGAATTGTCATAACAATGTTTCCGACAATCTGAACAAATGCGTTGTATGGACAATTTGACGTAATTTCCTCTATAATAACCTGAAACGGCACAAGCTTTATTCTCTCGAAAGCAGTATCTGTTTCCTTCATAAGTTCATGGTCGTATTTTATTGGGAACATTGTAGCAGATAACAGAGTCGCCATGTATAAAATGAATATTACCGAAAGCAGTATTTTATGATAGGGTACTCTTTTTTTCAGACCGTAGACAGTATATACTGCCACACCAATTACAGAAACGGCTATAAGCCAGTATTCTCTTATCATATTCCACATTCCTTTTTTGTTATGGAGAAATTATATATTATCATGCCACCAATGTCAACAAAAAAGCTCATTATAACAATTTTTCCATCAATCTAAACAAAAAAGCTGCTTCAAAGTCATTTTTCCGTTGCAGCATTATGTACACGCCGAAATTACAAAAAAAGACACCTGCACAGAAAACTGCACAGGTGCTGAAAATCACACTCATACTGCCTATCAGAAGTAGTAACGATAGTCCATATAAAGGAACGGGTCATCTCCGTCAGCGAAAGCATATACCATATAGTAGCCCTTCGGTGCGGAATCGTGATAGTTGAATCTAAGGTCTTTCGGGAAATCAGTGCCGAACTCTTCGGGAGCCTCTTCCAAAGGAATGAGCTTATAATCCAAATCGCCCTTATACTTTGACTGGAAACTGCTGAGAAGTTCACCGGCGGACTCATTGCTCTGCAAAAGAACAGCGCCATAGAACTGTATAGGACCATTCGGAACAGTAAGTCTTCCCACTCTTGATATAGATGTAACCATGGTTGTTCCTGTCGGCAGCTCTACATCAGCAAGTTCCTTTTCGATGTTCTGTGCTTTGATATTATCCGCAACCAAACCGGTAATAGCACAGCCGAAAATGCCGACTATCACGATAACAAAAAATGTGGCGAAAAATTTTTTCATGATACATTCTCCTTTATTTTTTCGGCAAAAGCCGTTTCTTTACGCATATTATAATATAATCTTACATATTTTTCAAGAAGATTTCTAAAAAATTACATTTCCTCGTCGAAATTCTCACTAAGTTGGTCAAGACTTGCCGCTTTGAGGTAGGCATTTATAAATCCATCGAGATCGCCGTCCATTACAGCATTTACATTACCTGTTTCAAAGCTTGTTCTGTGGTCTTTCACCATAGTATACGGCATGAAAACATAGGAACGTATCTGCGCACCCCAGGCTATTTCTTTCTGAACGCCCTTAATATCTTCAATTTTGTCGAGGTGTTCTCTTTCCTTGATTTCGATAAGCTTTGATTTAAGCATTGTCATAGCGACATCACGGTTCTGATACTGGCTTCTTTCAACCTGACAGGCAACAACTATACCTGTAGGTATATGTGTAAGACGAACAGCGGACGATGTTTTGTTAACTTTCTGACCGCCGGCACCGCTTGCACGGTAAACATCCATTTTGATATCTTCCGGACGGATATCTACTTCTATAGTGTTATCAATTTCCGGCATTACTTCAAGCGATGCGAAAGAGGTGTGTCTTCTTCCGGACGCATCGAAAGGAGAAACTCGCACAAGGCGATGAACACCCGATTCGCTTTTCAGATAGCCGTAAGCATTTTCGCCCTCGATAAGCAATACGGCACTTTTCAGACCTGCTTCTTCACCGTCGAGGTAATCGACTTCCTTTACTTTAAAGTTGTGGCGTTCTGCCCAGCGCATATACATTCTGTAGAGCATCATTGCCCAGTCCTGAGCCTCTGTTCCGCCTGCGCCGGCGTGGAAAGTAAGTATAGCATTTTTGGAATCATATTCACCCGTCAGAAGTGTCTGCAACTTCTGTTTTTCAAGGCTGTCCTTCACTCTGTCCACTTCGCTCTGAGCTTCTTCCAGCAAAGAAAGGTCTTCTTCTTCGTCAGCAAGTTCTATCAAAGCAAGCGTATCTTCGTAAGCCGATGTCAGACCATCATATTCAGCAACTTTATTTTTGAGTGTGCCTGTTTTCTGCAATATTTTCTGAGAATTTTCCACATCATCCCAGAAACCCGGCTGAGATGCTCTCTGCTCAAGCTGTTCGATTTCCATTTTAATTCTGTCCAGACCAAGGGCATTTGCAAGGTCAAGAATATCCGGATGCATACCCTCAAGTTTCAATCTAAGTTCTTCAAATTGTATCACACTATCACCTGTTCTTTCTGAAATACACAAACCTTTTCCTATACATTATAGGATAAAACCTCGTCTTTGTAAAGGGAATAATCGTAATTTATACAAACAACGCTTGTTTTTTTCCAAAAAAAATACATAAACCACAAATTTGAAATTAATTTTAGGATAAACTTGCTAATCGGGGAATAATATTGTATAATTGTTGTAAGGTTTTCGGCAGATGTTTGTTTACGAAAGCCTGACATGAATTGCTGCTTACAGGTGAATAAAAATGGATTTTACGAAAATGAAATGTTCCGTTTGTTCGGAGCATTTTAAAGAAGACGACGATGTAGTAGTATGCCCGAAATGCGGTGCGCCTTATCACAGGGAATGTTATGATCTCAAAGGCAAATGTATATTCCCTGATCTTCACAAAAGCGGAAAAAGCTGGCAGAAAGAAAAGTCAGCTTCTCCCGAAACATCAGATACTTACGACAGCTACGATTCCGACGATGACGATCAGATTGTCTGCCGTCACTGCGGTCATAAGAATTCAAGATACAGCATAGTTTGTGAAAATTGCGGTGATTTCCTGACATTTCCAAAAAGAAAAAATCCAAAAATGTCCGGTTTTTCGGATGATGAAGACGATGAAAGCGATGAAGATGACGGCAGTTTTTCTTTCTCTACCTCAAATCTTTTTTCAGATGGGAGAATGGATATCAAGGGAATTGAGTCGCTTCTGATCGGAGTAAAAAAAGATGATGACTTCGACGGCGTGAGCGGTGAGGAACTTATGACATTCGTAGGAAAAAACGAGTTGTATTACGGTCCTGTATTTTCGTCGATAAAACACAGAGATATAAGCCGGATTAACTTCGCTTCAATGTTTTTCTTTGGCATATGGCATATTTTCAGAAAACAGTATCTGAAAGGAGTATTACTCTCACTTATCTATTTTCTGCCGTTCGTCACAGACCAGATATTCTCCCGTTTTCTTGGAGCTGCCGAGCTGTGGAAAAACGCAAAGGAAAGCCTTTCGGCAACAAACACATATGTTGATTATCAGATGTATCTTGACTGGATCATGAAAAACTGCGATTTCACACAAGGTCTTATTATGCTTCTTCCCTCAATCCTCAATATTCTGACAATTGTACTGGCAGTCGTTTTGTGTTTCCGTTCAAACAGAAGCTACTATAAATTCTGCCTGAAAAAAATCAAGGAAATAAAAGCAGAAAATCCTGATGCTGCAAAAGAAGACCTTCTTAACGTATTGAGCGAAAAAGGCGGTACAAACTTAGGACTTGCCTTTATGGTTCTTGCGTGTGAAATTATTCTTGCAGCCGCACTTTTGATGGTATAAAAAAACGACAGGAGGAAATTTTATGAAAGTTACAAAAGCTGTAATTCCCGCCGCCGGACTTGGTACACGAGTTCTTCCGGCAACCAAAGCAATGCCCAAAGAAATGCTCACTATCGTCGACAAACCTGCTATACAATATATTGTCGAAGAAGCAGTTAATTCCGGCATTACCGATATCCTCATAATAACCAACAGAGGTAAAGGTATCATGGAAGATCATTTCGACCGTGCTCCGGAATTGGAAAACAGACTTCTTCAAACCGGAAAAAAAGATGTTTATGACGAAATAGTTTCAATTTCACGCCTTGCGAATATTTTCTTCATCCGCCAGAAAGAAACAAAAGGTCTTGGTCATGCTGTAAGCTGTGCACGTTCTTTTGTAGGAAACGAGCCTTTTGCAGTACTTTACGGTGACGATGTTATTATCGGCGATGACCCTGCTTGTGGTCAGCTTATCAGAGCCTATGAAAAATATGGCAAATCTGCTGTAGGTATCAAAGCTGTTCCCGAAAATGCTATCCATAAGTACAGTTCACTCAGAGTAGACCATCTTGAAGATAATCTCTACAACTGTACAGACATGATTGAAAAGCCGAAAACTAAAGAGGAAGTTCTGTCACTGTTTTCAATTCTCGGCAGATGCGTACTTACTCCCGACATCTTCGATATCCTCGACCGTACCCCTCCAGGAGCAGGCGGCGAAATTCAGCTTACCGACGCAATGAAAACACTCGCTCAGACAGTCGGCATTACAGGCGTTGATTACACCGGCAAACGCTACGACATGGGCGACAAACTCGGTACACTTGAAGCAACAGTAGAAATTGCCCTGAGAAATCCTGTACTCGGCGGACCTTTCAAGGCATACCTCAAAGAACTCACATCCAAATTCTGATTTCCGTGCAGCTGCCACAATAAGATTTTTTTCTTTTGCGGCAGCCATATTTTTATCATAAATATTTCATTTTTCGTTAAAATATATTGAAATTTCTAAAAAATGTGTTAAAATATGAACCACATGAATATCGTGCCGGTTTTATTCGGTATAAAGATAGGAAGCGCAATATAATTATGAAAGCAAAATTAATATTGTTAGCAGGAGCAATTATCTTAACCGTATTATCCTGCAGCTGTTCTGCTGAACCATCATCATCCGAGTCATCCGAATCATCCGCATCATCCGAATCATCCGCTGAATCTTCGCAAGATATTTCAAATATCGAAACAAATGATAAAGATTATAACACCTATGATTATAACACACTTAAACATAATCTTAAAAAGTACGCCGGAGAAAAAATCAAGTTCTATGGCGAAATAAAACATCAGTATGAGGGTAAGTTGCTTATAAATATGACAACTGAAAGAGACAGCAAATCTGACAGCGGTTTTTCATGGAGTGATATTGTATATGTAACAACCAAAGATAATAAATATGTAGATGGAGACATAGTAAAAGTCAGCGGTACAATTAAACAAGGCATAATGCCGTATAGCGGGGCTGCTTTTGATTTTAATATTGAAGCTGACTCAATTGAACCTGTTACTGATTATTCAGTTA
Source organism: uncultured Ruminococcus sp. (assembly GCA_902767155.1). GTDB lineage: Bacteria > Bacillota > Clostridia > Oscillospirales > Acutalibacteraceae > UBA1213. The sequence continues at coordinate 19,720 of CACXGC010000058.1, forward strand.
TAACAGCTAAAGAGATTAAAACATCAGATGCCAAATATGAAATAGCAGACACATATTTTAACACGAATGAAGTGAAAAAATCGTCTGATGGTTGGTATAATATAGATTGTACCGCTTGGGTCGCCGTTAAGAATACTGATACCCGCAATATCTATATTGATGATTGCGTATTTGACATAGTAGGTAATGAAAATGAGACAATATTATCAATATATAATTGGGGCATACTCAACGGTGGCATCGATTATTTAAATGATACACACGCTAATTCTAAGTACGTAAGTATATGTGGAAGAGTTCTGAAACCCGGAGAAATCGGCTATTGCAGCCTGAATGTCTATGTATCGGCTAATGTTCAGGAATTGGACAAATACAATTTATCCTAAAGCGGCAAGAAGACTCCGACCTCTATAGGTCGGGGGTGAATTGCCGGTCAGCCGTAAGGCTGACTTTTTGTTGACTTGTGGCTGTATTCATGTTATCCTTGAGATAAAGAGGTGAGAAGCATT
>CACXGC010000059.1 GCA_902767155.1 uncultured Ruminococcus sp.
GCCCTCCCATATACCCGATACAAGATTATTTCCAATGTTTACAAAGTCACTTATAAAGCCGTTAAATTTATCAATTATGCTTTGTCCGACTTTCTCACAGTTCTTAGCAAGCGTTTTCGCACCTTGCGGCAAATAATCCACAATCGCATAAATTATATCACCTACTACGAGAAGAAAGCGAGGAATTAAATCAATTAATGCTTTAGCCACAGATTCAGCGATTATTGGGAAAATTTTAATGATTTCGTATGCGATATCGGGTAAATTTTCCGCTATAGCAAACACAATTTCAATAACACAGTCTAAAAGTTGCGGAAGTGATGACAATAATCCGTCAATAACAGAATCAATTATCTGAGGCAATGAATCAACAATCGCATTAATTATTACAGGCAATGCTCCAATAAGCGATGTAAATAGTTGTATGCCAGTATCGATGAATACGGGCAAAAAAGCAGACAATGATACAACCACAGCATTTATCAATTCAGGTATTACATTAATAAGTGAAGTAATTAACTCGGGCAAAGATTCCGACAATTTCAAAATTAAACTTCCGACCGCTTGTAAAAGAGTTGGCAGAGAATTTGTAATAGCGATAACAAAACCTGTTAAAAGTACAGGTATCATTCCTATGATATTTTCAATCATGCTTGGCAATGCGTTCACAATACCCATTACAAGTACAGGTATCATTCCTATGATATTTTCAATCATGCTTGGCAATGCGTTCACAATACCCATTACAAGCATTGAAACACCCTCAAGAAGAATAGGTAAATTTTCAAATATTACGTTTACAATATTATTGATTATTTCGGGTAAAAAATCAGTTATAATTGAAATCAATGTCGGAAGTGTCGTACTTAAAATTGGGGTTAATTGCGTTAAAATAGTTTCAACCATTTCAATAATGCCATTAAGCAGAACAGGCACATTATCCTTTAAACTGTTCAAAATCATAGTTAGCAATGCCGGCAATTCATCAATTACAGATTTAATTATTTGGGGTAAATTTTTAGCGACAACTGACATTAACCTTGTTATGCTTGAAATCATTTGCGGCAATCTAATTGATACAGTATCGCTGATTTTATTTATAAGCTCTGTGATAATATCAGGTAAAGCATTCATAACTATTGCTGAAATATCAACTAAAAAGTTTATGACTTTGCTTACATAATCTCCTGCCGAGCCAAGCAGAGTATTTATGACATTCGGTAATTCTTTCAAAACGAAACGAAGTATATTTTCAGCGGCATTCATAATAGTCCATGAATTGCTTACTAATCCGTCCGCAATCGACTGTATTAAATCGCTCGCTATACTCGCAAGCATTGGAGAATTTTGAGCTATAGCAGTTGTAACCGAGTTTATAAGTTCAGATATAGTGCCTATTAAATCGGGAGCAACGCTCAACAATGATTTAGACAACCCCGACACAACAGTTGTTACTTTTGGAATTACATTTTCGGATATAGATTTCACAACGTTTGACATTCCGTTTTTTAAGGTATCACCGGCTTCGTCTGTTCCTGTAATTAAGCCTGTTACGCCCTGCATGACTTCCGTAAAACTTGGCAATAAATACGCTGATATAGAATTTTTTACACCTGTTATAGAACTTTGCAAATCAAGCAATGCGTCCTCATACGCAGCCGAATCCGCTACTGCCTCATCTGACATTACTAACCCTAAAGCTTGTGCATTATCTTTTAATGCCTGTGTGTCTTCGGCAGTAGAGTTTAACAATGCTCCTAAATCTGTTGCAGAACCGCCCAATAAATCATTAACTGCCGCAGCTCTTTCCGATTCGTTTTCCATTCCTTGCAGAGCTGTGATTACTTCGCTAAAAACTTCCTCTCGAGATTTGTTTTGTAAATCATCAACAGAAATTCCCAACCTCGTAAATTTTTCAACAGCTTTATCGGAACCGCTTACAGCATCGTCAACATTATTATTTAATTTTTTCATCCAACCGGCTAAACCGTCTGCCGAAGCACCGTTTCTTTGGAGAACATATCCCCACTCCTGATAGGCTTCCGCAGACATACCGACTACTTGCGAGCTTTTATCAATTACATCTCCGGCAGATGCAACGCTGTCAACCATATTTACAATTTCTTTTCCGGCTGAAAAAGCCTTTTGACCAATATCCGCAAGTCCTTCCGTTACTTTTAAAACAGCGGTTGATATGCCCTCAAAAGTAGACGAAATAGCACTGACAGCTAATTTTGCAGATGATTGCATGCCCTCTAATACCTTTGTAAAATCAACAGTGTTGCTTTTCGCATTATCAATCAACTTTGAAACATTATTTTGTTCTTCACGCAAGCTTGACAAACTGTTTTCTGTATTTGTTAATTCTCTTTGAAAAGCTCTGTAAGCCTCTGCACCTATATCGCCGTTTTTATACCGCTCTTCAACTTTAGCCTGAACGTTTTTTAATTCGTTAAGCTTTGCGGAGGTGTTTCGTATTTGCTCCGACAATATCTGTTGTTTCTGTGCAAGAAGAGTAGTATTAGTCGGGTCAAGCTTTAGTCCTCGTTCTACTTCTCTTAACTCGGAATTTAACTGACTTGATTTTTTGTTGACATCAGTAAACGCTTTCTGTAAGCCGGTTGTATCTCCGCCAACTGCAACGGTTATTCCTTTTATTGTATCTTTTGCCACATTTTCACCTCTTTTCGAGTAATAATAATTTAAATAAATATTTTTAAAAGATATTGACAATACGCATAATGCGTGTTATAATATATACGGAGGTGAGGAAATGCGATTTCGTGAAATAGAAAAAATACTCCTTGATGATGGTTGGTATTTAAAATCGGTCAGAGGTTCACATCATCAATATAAACACCCTACAAAACCCGGCAAGGTTACGATACCAAATCATAAGGGAGACCTTGACCCGACAACCGTTAAAACTATTCTTAAGCAAGCAGGGCTTAAATAAGCCCTTGCCTGCACCTCACCTCAATTTATTTCACGTATAAGTTTATTTTAGGAGGAATATTATAATGAAATTAGTTTACCCTGCTATATTTACACCGTTAGAAAGTATGGAAGGCTACTGTGTTACATTTCCTGATTTGCCCGGCTGCGTTACTCAAGGGAAAAGCCTTGCAGATGCTTTTACAATGGCTGCCGATGCGGCTTGCGGTTGGGTTCTTGATGAACTCGAAGACGGAAACAAAGCACCTTCTGCAAGTGAACAGAGCAGTATTAAACTTGAAAACTCAAATGAATTTGTAAATCTTGTAATACTTGATATGGATACTTACTCTGAAAAATACGGGCAAAAGGCTATTCGTAAAAACTGCACTATTCCTGCATGGCTTAATACAATATCGGAACGTGCAAACGTGAATTTTTCGGCAGTGTTACAAGAAGCTTTAATTCAAAAATTAAACCTTTCATAACAATTTTACCGTTCTCAATACGAGAGCGGTATCTTTCTATTGCCATTCGCTTAGTTGCTGCTTGAATCTGTCGTATTTGGCTTTTGGAATTAAACCTTTTTTATATTTTTCATCTATTTCAGGTTCTAATGATTTGAGCTGCTTATATCTTTCTTCATCGCTGTATCGACTTTCATTTTTCTTCATAGATTTATTTTTGATTTGAATAAAATCAATGATAGTACCGATATTCCAATCGTCAATCTCCTCGGCGGTAAGTCCTGCATTTTTACAGCAAAGGACGAACTCTACCGCTGTCATAAGTTTGCCCTTTTCCTTACCGCCCTTTATGCGTTTTTTTACGTAAGATTCGCAAGACTGCGAAATTAATTCCGCTAAATCTCCAAAAACTTTCTTAAACGGAAACATCTCGAAACTGTCATACCATGTTTGTGGGTCGGGAATACTGTCATCCGCCGTTTTTGCAAGCGTCCAGATTATTCTTTCAAGAGCTGCCGAAGAAAACATTACAGGGTTCTTTTGAGATGCTTGAAGTATCGACAAATCCGCAAGAAAATCAGCATTGAATTGATTACGATACCTCATGACATTACCGCCTGAGCTTTTGAACTTAATCTGTCTGCCGTCAATAGTCAAAGTCTTTTCCATAATTTCAGCTCTCCTTTAAGGTGTTGTTGTATTAGTAGGCTCGGGAACGGTTGTAAGCTCCGCTGTGCCGCTTTTTACAAATCGTACATAACCGTCTTTTGGTCTTGGTGTTGCAGAAATCTTGTAAACGGGAAATTGGTCGTCCCAGTTGCCTTTTTCCGCTGTCTTGCCTGTGATATCGGGACGGGAAGTACATACGCAATTATAAAAGATTTCCGTTTTGCCTGCTGCACTTGTATCGTTATCGGAAAGAATCAATGCAAATCTCGGTTTTTCGGTATCCTTGGCTTTTTCAAGTGTTCCGTTGGAATAGCTGTCAAAGTCGTACCAGTCTTCTTCGATATCGTCAATA
>CACXGC010000060.1 GCA_902767155.1 uncultured Ruminococcus sp.
AGCCTTACGGCTGACCGGCAATTCATCCCCGACCTATAGAGGTCGGAGTCTTCTTGCCGCTTTAGGATAAAAATGGAGTCCTCCGCATACGGCGTGGACTCCATGATTTTTTAAAGAACTATGTTGGTTACATAGTTGAAAGGAATTTTCGACTGATGGAATACCTTTCCTGTAGTATTGTTTGTAAACTTGATGTACATTACGTAGCTTTCGCCGTCTGCAAGAGGATAATTGCAAAGTGAGCAGAAACGATTAAGACGCATATCGTTATAGCCGTTCAAAATGTAGCTTCCTACTGAGCAAAGCTTTGTAAGCTTTGTTTCACTGCTCTTTCTTATGTAGATATTGCCTGTAACATTTGAGGGAAGTCCTGAGTATCCGCCGTAATTGCACTTGAGACTAAAGTACGAATAATTGAAAATAACTGACTCATCGCTTATGATGTGCTTTTCAAGCGGAGTTACCAGACTTGTATCAAGCGTATTTTCGTATGAATAACAAGTACCGGAAGAGGATCTCAAGCTAAAAGAGAAATTGAACAGTTTCGGGTCAACAAATGTAATCGTTCTTGACCACTGACTGAGCTTTGTGCCGTTAACATTGTACGATCTTACGATTATCTCAGTTTTTTGACCTATCTTAGGTGTGATACCGAGATCTTTAAGTGAAAGGTTATCGCTGGTGTTAAGATTTGCAATTGTAAATACTGCTGTTTCCTTATTATCCTGCTTTGTGAATATCTTTACAGTGCCGTTTGTTTTGCCAAGACCTGCTACTCTGATATGGTATGAATCATATTTGTTAGCACCGCTGTAAAGTGGAAGTTCACAAATATTAGTTACTTTGACCGTATCATCCTGTGATACGAAAACATTTGTATAATTTGTGCTAAGCTTGCCATTTGTATCCATTTCGGAGTGGCTCTCATGTATGCCTACAGAACTTTCAGCTGATGCATTGATATTCTGGAAAATATGATTTATGACCTTGTTGTTTTTGAGTGTAGTCTCAACCTTTATATCATAGTTTACTCCGGTCTTTGCAAGAGTAGCATATGTTCTGTAATTATCCTCAGTAGTTGCGTGTGAAAGTACCTTCTGTGGAGTGCCATATGAAGATGCCGCACTTTCCTTAACATAAACTCTTACTTTTTCGCTGTCATCATAAGCTCCGCCGTATTTTTCTACAACTATCGGAAGAATACGTGAATGAATCTGAAAATTGCTTGTTCTGGTATATGTTTTTGTGCTTGTATCACCTGCTACATCAGCCGAGTTTGTGCTAAGATAATTATAGCCGTTGCTTGCGCCGTCATAATTACCTATAAGTGTAGTCTTTATCGATGCAGTCTTTTCCTTGCCGACAAAAAGATATTTCTGGCAAGCTATAGTATTTCCTGCCGCATCCTTTAATGTGTATTTTATCGAGGCAGCATTATCCGAATAAACTTGTACACCATAACTTATCTTATTATTGTTTGCCTTTATTTCACCGGAAACATTGGTACTTGTCGGGTAATTAACAAATCCTCTGCTCTTTCTCTCTACAACAAGATAATAGTTATCCGGCACATTTGTTATATCAAGATACACATTTTTTTCGTCTAACATCTGCACCTTTGTTTCCGCATCATCGGTAGATGTAAAGTTTATTGCAGTTGATTTATATGAAGAATCATCGCCTGCTGTTGTTGTCTGTCTGAATTCAAATTTATATTTGTTATTGGCAATTTCATCTTTGCAGGTCGTCACTTTATAACGCTGAGCATAGAGAACTGTTCCGTTCTTATTTTTGATTTCAACAGAGTAATAGAGAGTTTTTCCATGAGACTGTTTGATTGTAACTTTCTGAGTTTTTGAAGCTTTGCAGGCAACGGATTTAATCTTTGTAAATGTACCGTTTTCCGCATTAGACTGGTAAACATTGAAAGTATCGGTAGTCGAAAAATTTGACGATTTGTTTACTACGAGTGAAAAGCTGTCAAATGCACTGAGCGAAACAGATTTGAAAATATTGTCTGCCTTTTGGTTCTTATAGACCTTTGACGATGAATAAGGTTCCTTGAAAGCAACATTATAGTTGTCATTTGCAACTTCTGGTGATATCACCGAACTTGCAGCCGAAACAGGCATTATGCCCATACAACCGACAGATGCAGCTATTAGACCGACAGAAACAATTTTTCTTAACAAATTTTTCATTAAGTCATGCCCCTTTACATTTTTTTGGTTACAACAACCTAAGTAAATTATATTGAATTCAAAAAACAAAGTCAATAAGGTAAACAACTTTTTTTGTAAAAAGTGTATCACTTGGATTTCTTTGTAATAATACTTATAGCCTTATTATTATTTTTTATCTTTATGTTGCAGCCGTCCTGACGATGCTCACCGTCAATAGACCAATCAAGCGGCTCATCCGAAATTATCTCAATTTCTGAAGCCTGAAAAAGCACGACATTATCATGACTGTATGAACGGTTCAGCATAGACCATACTGTTGCCATACCGGTAAACATATTTTTCGATTTTTTCACAAGAAGAACTTCAAATTTACCGTCGGCAAAGTCAACATAATCGTGATCGAATTTGAAGATACCTGCAACAGATGTTGAATTTGATACTGCACCGAAAATATAATCTCCCTCGCAACTTTTATTATCAGTTACCACCTTGACATGATAGGAGCGTATTTTGTGCATACATTTTGCAGCATTGAACATATAGGCAAGACGACCAAAAATATTTTTTGCTTTCTGAGGGGTAGAATATGAAACTTCTGTAAAAGCTCCGAATGATGCGATATAAACAAAGAAATCGTTATTAAAGCTGCCTATATCGAACGGATGAGCCTCTCCAGACGCTATGATTTTTGCTGCTTTTTCGGTATTAGTAGCAAGACCGAGACTACGTGCAAGATCGTTAGTAGTTCCCATAGGAATACAACCAAGATTTTTCTTTATGCCTGTATTCATAATGCCCCTGATACAGTCGCTTATAGTACCGTCACCGCCGCAGCATCCGATCATGTCGCAATCATTACCATGTTCACTGACAAGATAGTCTGCCTTATATCCCGGAGAAGTAAAATAGGCTGCAACTTCAATATTATTTTTTGCAAACATATCCGCAATTTTGCCCGTTTTGAAATTCAGTCTTTTTCTGCCCGAATGCGGATTAATAATCATCATAAGTTTTGTGCGTCTCTTATTTTTCTTCTCCTTTTTCACTGTCTCATCCCCTTTTCCGGCTTTTGTACCCAATCATCTTGGCAGATATCCTATTTTCTTCATAACTTTATCAAATGTACGCTGAGAAATTTTCAGAGCGATCTCTGCACTTTTACGGTATTGTTCTTCAAGATATGCCTTATCCTGAATAAGCTGATCGAATTTTTCTCTTATCGGGCGGAATTCTTCAACTACTGCCTCACCTACAGCTGTTTTGAAATCTCCGTAACCTTTGCCCTCAAATTCAGCGGTAATCTGGTCAGCAGTTTTACCTGTCGCAGAACTCATTATAGCAATAAGGTTGTTTATGCCGTCCTTGCCCTCCCCTACACATACTTTAGCGTCACTGTCTGTAACAGCACGTTTAAACTTCTTCATGATAGTTTCGGGCTTATCAAGCACTGCTACCCATGCATTAGCATTTTCATCCGATTTTGACATCTTCTTTGAAGGGTCTTGCAAGGATTTTATTCTTGCGCCTACTTCCGGAATATATCCGTCAGGCACAGTGAAAGTTTTGCCATAAATACCATTAAAACGCTCAGCAATATTTCTTGCAAGTTCAAGGTGCTGTTTCTGATCTGCTCCAATCGGAACGAGGTCAGCCTGATACAGCAAAATATCTGCTGCCATAAGTGACGGATATGTAAACAGTCCGGCATTGACATTATCGGCGTGTTTTGCAGATTTATCTTTGAACTGTGTCATTCTTGAAAGTTCACCAAACTGTGTATAGCAATTCAGAATCCATGCAAGTTCAGCGTGTGTATGAACGTGGCTTTGTATAAAGAAGATACTCTTTTCTGTATCAATACCGCAGGCAAGAAAAAGCGCATATGCTTCAAGAATATTTTTCTTGAAAGCTTTAGGATCCTGACGCACGGTTATAGCATGAAGATCTGCAACCGCAAATATACACTCGTAATCGTCCTGCAGCTTTACCCAGTTACGAAGTGCGCCAAAATAGTTTCCAATGGTTATAGTACCACTCGGCTGAATGGCACTGAAAATTCTCTTCTTTTTTTCGGGTGCTGTTATATTTTCGGGCATATCAGAGTACCTCCGCCGCTAATTTTCCAAGAATTTTTATTCCTTTCTCAAGCTGTTCATCTGTCGGTGTGGAGAAATTGATTCGGAATGAATTGCACTGCTCCTTTTCATCTGTCAGAAAAGCATTTCCCGGAACAACGCAAACTTTATTCAAAACAGCCTGCTTGCAGAATTCTGTCATAGATATTTTCGCATTATCAGGAAGTTTACACCATATGAACAAGCCGCCTTCGATACGATGATATGTAATTCCTGCCGGAACAAGATATTTATCAAGCAAATCCATACAGAAATTTGCCTTTTTTCCGTATATCTCACGTAAATAAGAAAGATGTGCTTCAAAATCGTATTCTGTCATAAATTTGTGAGCAACCATCTGTGCCCATGAATTTGTATGAACATCTTCGCCTTGCTTGCATACGATCATCTTTTGAAGTACCGGTTTTGGTGCTATTGCGTAACCGAGACGCATTCCCGGTGAAAGCACCTTTGAGAAAGAACCGGCATAAACTACGATACCATCTTTGTCAAGTGATTTTATACACGGAACATCTTCGCCGCTGATTCTGAGTTCACCATACGGATTATCTTCAACTATGAGTACCTGATATTTTTTAGCCAGTTCATAAATAGCTTTACGTTTTTCAAAACTCGTAGTAATGCCTGACGGATTCTGGAAATTTGCTATAATGTATATGAAACGGACATTTTTTTGTGTTTGCAGAGCTTTTTCCAGCAAATCAATATTCATACCGTCCTCTTCAACAGGGATACCACAAAGACGGCAGTTGTAAGAACGGAAAGAGTTCAAAGAACCTATGAAACTTGGTGCTTCACATATAACAGTATCGCCCTCGTTGCAGACAGTTTTAGTGAGCAAATCCATTACCTGCTGTGCGCCGGAAGTAATGATTATATCATCGTTATCTGTACCGACATCGTATTTATTCTTCATGAAATCCCATACAGCAGCTTTGAGTGGCGGATAGCCCTCTGTAACACCGTACTGTAAAGCACCTATCGGATTTTCCTCAAAAATCTTTGACGAAATTTCAGCAATAGCTTTTGTCGGAAAAGCTTCCGGTGCCGGATTGCCTGCTGAAAGAGAAACAACAGAAGGATCTGATGCATACTTAAAAATTTCTCTGATTGCAGAAGGTTTAAGAGTCTGCACTCTGTCTGAAAGAATATATTCCATATTGACCGACCTTTCTTTTTTAATACATAGACGATTATAGCATACTTTATCAAATTTATCAATACCATCAAACTTTCGTACTGCGATTGAAAACAAAACAGCAACACCACTGCCAACCTATTTATGGTCATGCAGCGGTGTTTTTGCGTGTGTTATTTTTTGCGGTGCAAATATTGAACAGGTCTTTTATCGTCAGAAAGAATTCGATTTTTTATAAAACGTATACTTACCGTTCAGATCATGCCGACCATTTGTAGGTATAGACTGTCTGGCAGAACGAATTATATTCATAAACCAGTATCATCTTTCCGGTGGTTCCTTCATTATCAGGGAAGGTGATATCAAAAG
>CACXGC010000061.1 GCA_902767155.1 uncultured Ruminococcus sp.
AAACCAACAAGATATGTTCGATGGCTCCTGAAGAACTTCTCTTCCGGAACAGATTTTTCTATTTCCGATAAAGTATTCTTGTAAAGAATATTATCCTCTACAGTTCGAATGTAACAATACTTGTCAGCTGCTTCAACGTAAATTATATCATCAATATTTATCCTTTTGCTGTCATCCTCGGTCTTTATCAGTATAAAATTACTATCATCAATGCTCTTCAGATAATCATCCATTGCTGATGACAGTTTTTCCATGTCTATCGGCTTTACCAGAAAACGATATGCATTGACCTCAAATGTATCAAAAACAATGCTCGGAAAGCTCGTAAGAAATATTATTGCTGTTTTAATATTTTTCTTTCTTATACGTCTTGATGTTTCAAGACCGTCCAGATCGTCCATCTGGTAATCCATAAATATGAGATCATATTCTATATCACTTGCTACAAGATCTGATCCCTTGGTATAATCGTCATAAACCAGAACCAAATGCCTTTTAATGGCATATTCTTCGAGATGCTTCTTCAAATCATCGTGTAAAGGCATTTTATCATCGCATATTGCAATTCTCATATCATCAATATCGGTATACCGCATAAAATCGCAGTATATCGCACTCCCTTCTATTTATTTATAAACATTCTCTATATATAACAAACACAAATTTATATACATTCACTCTAGTTTTTTTCCTTTTCACTCCAATTTTGTGGTATATTTTACTCATTGAGCATATAATATAATCAATGAAACGGAACCGTGAAAAAAATTATGAAAGGAGAAACAACAATGGAGCACATCTGGGATTGGATCGAAAAGCATTTTTAATTATAAACGTGGTTGAAGTTTTAACAATAGTATTTATAACAGTAAAAAACAAAATCTTAATCAGTAAGAACCCCATATTCAAACTGAATTGATTCCGAATGCTCTTATAATCGCTATATACTTCTAAAAAAATTCTATTCTTATTTCGATTATATTATCGGATGAATTAATAATATAAAAAATAATATTTTCAGATAATAAGAGGAGCGGAAGCTCCTTTTTATTTTTCTCAGAAAATAAAAAATGCGCATGTGTTTCCATTGACACATTCGCATAACTCTAAAAATATATTCACTTTCATGCCTAAAGGTTTATTTTCATTGATCATAGTCATTAATGAATTTTATTGAAGCTTTTGTAGAATAAGTGATTATATATAATTGTCATTATGTTCAGAAATGTGTTGTTTAAATAATTAATACATACCCTAACCGTATAATCTATTATAGCATATCCTCTTAAAAATGTCAATCTTATTCAACTATTTTAGCAAAAATTGTTATACCAATTATTGAGACTAAAAAATAGACTTTCAACAAAACCAACATTTTTCAACAGCTTGATATCGGTCAGTCAGTCGGTCAAAATTTTCTCTATTGATTGATAGATTGATTTAATACTTGATTTAATATTGATTTAATACTTGATTTCGGCTATCGCAAACGACGTGAAATAGCACCTTTGCGGAATCAATTACGTACTTTCTATTTCCGATTACGTACTTTGCATTTCTCAATTACGTACTTTCTATTTCCGATTACGTACTTTGCATTTCTCAATTACGTACTTTCTATTTCCGATTACGTACCGATTATTCCTTAATTACGTACTTTTGTGTTGACAAGTACTTAATGTTGTGATATAATTTTATCGGGGTGATTACAGTGTCTAAAATTTATGAAACCGCAATAGTTGAAAAAAGAAATGTACTTAACGAACTCAGAAGCAATAATATGACCGTGCAGGAGCTTCGTTTTTTCAGCATTTACTTATCCAGGATCAATCCCTGGGATCGCTCTACCCGAGTAGTAAGATTTCCTATAGAAGATTTTCAGCGAATAATGAATTTCGGAAAGCTCAATATAGGTCAGCTGCGTGCAAGTACAGACAGTCTGCTGACAAAGCTCGTTCATGTTCCTACAGAACGAGGCGGATATACTGCGTTCCAGCTTTTTAAGGAATGCCGTATAGATCAGGATGATGACGGCAAATGGTATATGGAGATAGATGCCCATGATAAGGCACTTCCGCTTATGTTTGACTTCAAAAGCCATTATTTCAAGTATGAGCTCTGGAACGCTTTAAGGCTAAAATCTGCTAATCAGGTGCGTATGTACGAGATACTGAAGCAGTATGAGTCAATAGGAAAGCGTGAGATCGAAGTCAAGGAGCTTCGGGCACTGCTTGGCGTTTCAGATCACGAATACTCCGATCGTACAGGCTGGTCGAATTTCAAAAAGAAAGTTCTTGACAGCTGCCAGCAGGCTCTCAAAGAGACAACGGATATATGCTTCACCTATGAGCGCGGAAGAACAGGTGCAGGCGGAAAATGGCTGACTATTATTTTCTACATAAGCAGGAATGAAGAGTATATAGATCAGCTAACACTTGAGGAATTTATAGATATGCAGCCTAAATCGGAAATAATTGATGCTCTGCACGATAATGGAGCAGAAAACATCATCGAAGAAAAAGAGGAAGATTACGGTTCTGAGCTTGCAAATTTTCTGGGCAGAGATGCACTTAATGACGAGTTTTCTCCCGACCAGGTAAGGGTATTGCAGGATCTTACAATGAAAGCAGTTCCAAGTCATGAACATATTGAGATGTGCAATTATCTTGTAAGTCAGGTCAACAAGATGAATGTTTACTCTCCCCAAAAGGAGAAGAGATTTTCATATCTTTGCCGTATGATAGAAACAGATATTGAAGAATAATTTAAGATCTTAGAAAAGCTCACTGTGAATAAAAACACAGTGAGCTTTTCTGATTTTTACTTTGTACAACACTTTCTTTTTTCGTTTTCTTTCAAAAATTTTCAATGGGTTTAAGGGAAATTCCCTTACGCTGCGGAGCTGTCACACTGAAAAAATATTTTCATTTTTTTCTCAGCGTGATTCTGTTATGTCGGAGCTCTGAGGGAGCTTTGCCGAAACAGGTATTGCGTGACGGTACTCTTTTTGACAAAAGGGCACATTTCTGCTTTGACATATCATGTCAAAATAGATATTGCGTGACAGTATCCGTCCTGACGAACGGAGATATTTTTTCTTTCCGATAGTGCAGATTTAATTGATTTGTGAGCAAGTCTGTTTGTTATGGAACTTAAAATGTGATGTACTAACCAAGCAATTTGTTGACTTGCACGTATCGTATTGAGCAGCTTTTTTCTTGTAAACAAATTATGTCTAAATTGTAAATGACACTCATGGCACTTTTTTATACTTGCTTCTAAAATTGAAAAAAATGAAAATTTTTAAAGCAGATTTGAATGATATCAATCCATCTGTGCGAGAGCTCTATAAAAAAAATAGGAGTTCATTTTTCAAAAAAGCAGAGCGACAAAAGTCGCTCTTATTTCTTTTCAAGTTGTTCTTGATGAAATATTTTTGCTTTCAAAATTGAAAATTTTTGAAATTGCACTGAGTGCAAATCAAAAAAATTTTTATGCTCCGAATCACAAGATCTCAGATTTTTTCATTTCTGATAATGCCGAGGATGTATGCTTTTAAATTAGCCGGATCGTTGTTTACGGCAGTCTGATACAGGCGTTTGAAAGACAAAAATATATTTTCATAGCTTTTTTC
>CACXGC010000062.1 GCA_902767155.1 uncultured Ruminococcus sp.
AACGATGGTAGCTTTGGCGAAGTCGGATACGATGAAACAGGAATTTTCTCAATATGGGTATATTTGTCCATATTTTGAGTAGCAGATGATTGAATGGCAGCTTTTTCAATGGATGAATACTATAAGGGTATAAGCAGCAACTCATATACCTACTTTGGTGCACATCCTGTTTCGGATGACGATAGCGGAATTATGTTCCGTGTATACGCCCCCGCTGCTCACGGTATTGATATTGTCGGAGAGTTCAACGGCTGGAATCCGGGCTATCATGTTATGAACAAGAACGATAAGGGTATATTTGAATTGTTTATTCCTGATGCAAGGGTCGGACAGCTCTATAAATTCAGAGTGTACCAGCAGGGTCTTGGATATGGAGGATTTGTCGATAAATCTGACCCGTATGCTTTCCACAGTGAACTCAGACCTAATACCGCTTCGGTTATTTCAAGAATTGAACCGCAAAAGTATTTCCATGATGAAAAGTGGATGAAGTCCCGTACAAAATGCTACGATAAACCTCTTAACATATACGAAATGCATATAGGTTCATGGAAAAAACCGGAAGGTAAATCAGAGTATGACGGAGGTGCACAATGGTTCCGTTATGATGAAATTGCCGATGATCTTATCAAGTATGTAAAAGAAAACAACTATACACACATCGAGGTTATGCCGCTGGCTGAGTTCCCGTTCGATGGTTCATGGGGGTATCAGGCTGCACAGTACTACAGCGCAACTTCAAGATATGGAACGCCTGAACAGCTTATGATGTTCGTCGATAAATGTCACCAGAATGGGATAGGTGTTATTATTGACTTCGCTTTCGTACATTTTGTAAGAGATAACTATTCACTTGCAAAGTTTGACGGCACTTTCCTGTACGAGTATCCGCCTTCGGATGTAAACCAGAGTGAATGGGGAACATATAATTTCAATGTTTCAAGAGGCGAGGTTCAGAGTTTCCTTATCTCTTGCGCAGCTTTCTGGCTCGACGCTTACCATTTCGACGGTATCAGAATGGATGCTATAAATAATGGCATATACTGGATGGGAAATAAGGACAGAGGCGTTAATGACCGTTCAGTCGAGTTCTTTAAGAAAATGAATAAAACGCTTAATGAGCGCTTTGAAAATATTATGCTCATCGCAGAAGATTCCTCGGACTATCCGGGTGTTACAAAACCGGTTGAGGAAGGCGGTCTTGGATTTGACTATAAGTGGGATATGGGCTGGATGAATGATACGCTTGAGTATTTCAAGATAGACCCGCTGTTCCGCATGGGAAGTCATAACAAGATCAACTGGTCAATGGCATATTTCTACTACGAGAGATTTATTCTTCCGTTCTCACACGATGAAGTTGTTCATGGAAAAGCTACTATCGTTCAGAAAATGTGGGGCGGAGATTATGCTAATAAATTTGCACAGGCAAGAACTCTTTACGCATATATGTTTACTCACCCCGGAAAGAAACTGAACTTTATGGGAAATGAGCTTGGTATGTTCAGAGAATGGGATGAGACAAAACCGCTGGATTGGTTCCTCATCGAAGAATATGAAATGCATCGCTGTTTCCATCGTTTCTTCCGTGAGCTTGCAGAACTTACAACAAAAAATCCGGCATTCTATGAAAAGGATTATGAGGGCGATGGTTTCCAGTGGATAAATGCAGATGATGCAGACCATAATGTTTATTCTTACTACAGATTGACCGATGGTCAGAAATTCGTTATTGTTTGCAATATGTCACCGGTTCAGAGAGATAACTACCGTATAGGTCTGAAAGAAGGCTGTACCCTGACAGAAGTGCTCAATACAGATTTTGAGATATACGGCGGTAATGGAATTACAAATGCCGAGCCAATCAAATCTCAGCCTGTTCAGTGCTGCCAATGGGAACATTCTGCTGATATTCGTCTTGCACCGTTCGGTACTTGCATATTTGCGGTAAAGGAAGATCCTAAACCGAAGGAGAAAAAGACTGCTAAAGCAACAACTAAAACATCTAAGACATCTAAAAAAGAAGATAAGTGATTCAAAGTGACATACTCCCCCACCTATAGAGGTGGGGGCTTCTCGCTCAAGTACGGCAACCCGTACAGTATCAACGAGCTATCCCCGTGT
>CACXGC010000063.1 GCA_902767155.1 uncultured Ruminococcus sp.
ACACGGGGATAGCTCGTTGATACTGTACGGGTTGCCGTACTTGAGCGAGAAGCCCCCACCTCTATAGGTGGGGGAGTATGTCACCATCTGCCTGCATAGGGTACTGAAAATTTGTTTCTAATACCTGAAACTAATATTACTACTTTAACTTCTTCATATTGGTGGGGTGTAAAAAATGAGATTCGATGTAATGCCCGTCGCTACCGAAAAGCAGATCATTGAGGTTGAGCAAGCGGCAAATCACGTATGGCATAATTATTACAAAGAAATCTTTTCAAAAGAGCAGATTGAATATATGCTCGAAAAATATCAATCTAAAGAAGCTGTAAGAAAGCAGATGGCTGAGGGCTACATGTACTATATGCTCTTAGCAGATGAAAAACTTGCAGGATATATGTGTGTTATTCCAAAAAACGATCATGTATATCTTTCAAGACTTTATATCAAGGCGGAATATCGTCGTCAGGGATTGGCAAAAAGAGCTGTCGGCTGTCTCGACAGAATTTTCGCAAATCCCGAACTTGGTTTTGATTATATCAAAAAGATACGTCTTAATGTGGAACGGGAAAACAGTTTCGCTATCAACGTATATGAACATCTCGGTTTTCGCAAAGTAAAGTCGGAAGACAGAGATATAGGCGGAGGCTATGTATGCAGGGATTACGTGATGGAAAGGAAAATCAGAGAAAATTAGGCGATGGTATGGGCGATAAGCTCAAAAATTACATAAGCTCGCTGTACCAGTTTATAAACAGCGGTGACGAAATAGTTGATGCTGAATCTTTCAAGGCAGAGTTGCTCAGAGAAATATCTTTCTGGCAGCACGAAAGACTCATTCACCTTATGGTGGTCATGCTTTTTGCGCTTATAACTATCGCTGTGTTGCTGGTGTTGCTTTTTTATGCCAGTATACCGCTGTTGCTTTTGTTTGTCCTTCTTATGGTGCTTTTGGTGCCGTATATAAAACATTACTATGTTCTTGAAAACGGTGTGCAGACTTTGTATGTTATCTATGAGGAAATTACACGCCGTACCCGAAAAGGTTCTATGAACTGTATTCCGGAAGATTTTGGTGTAAAAACTGCTCCGTTTGATAATTATCCAAGTAAACAATGATAAAAAATCAGGGTCTGTCGTTTTTTTGACAGACCCGTAATTTTTAGTTTTCGTCAACAGCGTCAGTGTCTACATACTGGGGACTGTTGATTTTTTTGTTATCGGTTTTACGAACTTCATTGAAGCTTTTTTTGAAACCTTTGAGATATTTTGACATATATGCCATTGTTGCAAGATCCCACACGCCGTCTGCAATAAGGCATATGCCAAGGAATACCATGAGAATATTGGCGGCGCTGAATGGATTTACAAAAGCTATGACGCCGGCTGATATCATGAGTATTGCGCCCACCGCCTGTATGCGCCATCCCTTTGAATTCATGCGGGAAAATTCAAGAGCATACTGTAGTTTCAGAATACCGCCGATGAAAAGGATTATTGAAAGTGCTGCGGTTAAAAAAGCTGTAAGCATTTCGGGATGTATCATAATGCAAGTGCCGAATATCAGCAGCGCACCGCCCTGAACAAGTGAAAAAGAACCGAATATTTCACCACGGTGAAAACGGATGTATTCAGCTATTCTGAATATGCCCCATACCATCAATGCGGCGGCAAGGGTACGGCAGATAAGTTCCTGAGATTCTGTCGGGAAAATAATCAGCAGGATGCCAATAATTATTATGCCAACTTTCACAAGCCCGAACTCACGGGCAACTTTTTTTGCCTTGGATTTGATTTCGTCCATGTTCATAGCATTTTCACCTCACGGTTCTGCGAAAAAATAACTCATAAGGCAACAGATTACTGCTGTTTTTCAGCTTGTTTCTTGTAGTAATCTTTTACTATGCCGTATGTTCTCTGTATAGTATACTTGGACAAGCAGCTGTCGTTTACTTCCGGTTTGATTTTCTTCTGTTCGCTTTCGATGAAGGTTTTGAAATCATCGTCTTTCATGGAATGAAGAACAGTATCTTTTGTTATAGTAAGTGTTTCCTCTTCGTTTTCAGCAGCAACTTCTTCGCTTGATTCGGATGTTTCAGCGGAAGACTCATCAGTTTTGGATTCCTCGGAAGTTTCGCTTGTTTCAGCGGAAGACTCATCAGTTTTGGATTCCTCGGA
>CACXGC010000064.1 GCA_902767155.1 uncultured Ruminococcus sp.
ACACGGGGATAGCTCGTTGATACTGTACGGGTTGCCGTACTTGAGCGAGAAGCCCCCACCTCTATAGGTGGGGGAGTATGTCACAAATGTACAAAAAAATAGGAAGGTTTGCAATATATCCGCAACTGTGATATAATAGTATCATAATCTGTGTGAGTAAAAGTCGTGTTTTGATGTTATAGCTATTTGCTAAATATTGACAAATTTATTTGGTTATTTTTTCAAATTTACTAAAAAATTATGACTTTTCTGGTTTGATGTAATTAATTTTCATTAATTTTTTTCCGAAATGACTTGAATTATTATTTACATTGTGTATAATATAATAGAGTATTGTGTAAAAGGGAGGTACTGCTTGTGTTTCAACGGGCTTTAAAATTTGTTTCAGTCATGCTTGTGGCAGTGCTGTTCTTTGTGGGAGATTTTTCTGTTGTTGTCAGGGCTGATGAACTTAAAGTCGGATCAGTTAAAGGTCTTCCGGAAAAATTAGTTGTTCTTGATGACAATGGAAGAAGTGTCAGCGAAAACGGAGAGTACTTTTTTCAAGTACTGAATATGGAGGTCGGCGAAACATATACCAAAAGAATTCAGATAATGAATCTGAGAGAAGACGCAACTTACAAGATAACTTTCAAAGCTCAGCCAATAAGCAAGTCCGGTGAAATAGATCTTGAAGAAGAATGTGACTGTGATATATATCTCGATCATAATCTTGTATACTACGGTAAGGTTACCGGTGAGGGAACACCTGATATAAGAGAAAACGCTATGAGTCTTGGTACATATAAGCCTGGAGAAAGCCATACTTTACAGGTGAATGTAGTTTGGAGAGGTACTGACAAGGGCGGCTTCATTGATGAGGGTGCTCGTGTTGTTGATAAGGATGGAACGTCTGTTGTACGTGAGGCAAGCGGTAAAAGACACATTGAAGGCGAGATAGAATTCAGATGGATCTTTTATGCAGAGGTTCGTCAGGATGATACAGTCGAAACCGTAAGCTCTGTAAGTCGCCCTGATTATCCTGATGTATCAGCTCCCCAGGTTTCTCCGGTTGAACCGCCGTCACAGGTGCCAAGTAATCCGGATGATTCACATAGCGTTCCTGATGTTATAAAAACGGGTGAAACTATTGCATTTGTTGCTATAGGCATTGTTATGATGGCAACACTGTTCATGGCGATTCTGTTCCTGGGAAAGAAAAAGAAAAAGAAAAAAACTCAGGAACAGGAAAATAAAAAAGAATAGTTCAGCATTGTAAATTCGGGCTGTCGTACTGAGAACTTTTTCTTTTGCGACAGCCCAATTTTTGATGCGTTTTTCCAATGAAGTGTAGATTATTTGCTGATTATTTGCTATAATGTAAAAAATGATTTTTCGGAGGTTTTTTATGGAAGCAGAACTGACAACATTATGCTATATAGAAAAAGATGGGAAATATCTTATGCTTCACCGTACAAAAAAACAAAATGATCCATCTCAGGATTTCTGGATGGGAGTAGGAGGTCATTTTGAACATGGTGAAAGTCCGGATGAATGTGTAGTGCGTGAAGTAAAAGAAGAAACAGGTCTTGCGCTGACAGACTATCATCTTCGTGGAATAGTGAGCTTTTCCGAAGGTGACTGGTATGAGTATATGTTCCTCTACAGTGCGGACGGATTTACGGGAGAAATTATTGAATGTAATGAGGGCGACCTCTTGTGGGTAGAAAAAAACAGGGCAGTAAATGAACTTACATCATGGGAGGGAGATAAAATTTTCCTTCGTCTTATGCAGGAGGAACATCCTTTTTTCTCGCTCAAACTTCATTACGAGAACAGAAAACTCAAATATGCGGTTCTTGACGGAAAAGAAATTCCGGTTTGAAAAATGATTTTTTCAGATGTTTTTCAAAAGTCACTGTGTGGCATGGCTTTCTGAACGGATTCTGCTGGCTTGACAAATTGTGGAATTTGGTATAAAATAGAGAGGATAAAATAGAAAATCGGTTAGGGCGGTTTTTATCCTAAAGCGGCAAGAAGACTCCGACCTCTATAGGTCGGGGATGAATTGCCAGTCAGCCGTAAGGCTGACTTTTTGTTGACTTGTGGCTGTATTCATGTTATCCTTGAGATAAAGAGGTGAGAAGCATTGAATAAGGCA
>CACXGC010000065.1 GCA_902767155.1 uncultured Ruminococcus sp.
AAACGATGGTAGCTTTGGCGAAGTCGGATACGATGAAACAGGAATTTTCTCAATATGGGTATATTTGTCCATATTTTGAGTAGCAGAGTAAATTATGCCTCAGATATCAGACAGAACAGGAATGCCGAGAAAAGAACTTACAGTTTTTTATGTACTTGATACATCCGGCAGTATGAACAACGATGGAAAAATAACGGCTCTTAACTGTGCAATGGAAGAATGTACAGATGCGCTGACCGAACTTGCAAAAGATAACGGCGATGCAAAACTTAAGATAGCTATTCTTGAATTCAACAGCGGCTGTAAATGGGTTACATCAAACGGTCCTGAATATCTTGAAGAAGATTTTGAGTATGAACACCTTAAAGCAGGCGGTCTTACCGATATGGGTGCAGCTCTTAAAGAACTTAACAGTAAATTGAGCCGTCATTCCTATTTACAGTCAATGACAGGCGCATTGATGCCTATCATAATATTTATGACTGATGGTATGGCAACAGATGACTGGAAATCCGGTCTTGAAACTATAAGAAAAAATAAATGGTTCAACAGAGGTACAAAAATCGGTTTTGCTCTCGGTGAAGATCCGGATGTAGCAATGATTGCTTCTGTAGTAGGAAACTGTGAGGCAGTTATAAAAACAACAGATCTCGAACTGTTTAAAAGACTGATGAAGTTTGTTACAGTAACATCTTCAATGCTCGTAAGTACATCCCAGACACCGGATACATCAGTAGACGCCGGTGACATAGTTGATGAGGCAATCAAACAGAATAAGGCAGAGGATTCTGTAGAAGATGTAAAATTACAGCCCACTGTTGATATCAAAAAGGTGACTGACGGCGGAGACAAATACATACCTCAGCCCCCTGCAGACGATTGGGACGAAGAAGAATGGTGATAAAGAAAGGAAACGAGGATGGAAAATATATTTGTATTCAATCAGACTGTGATAGGAAGTATGCATATATCAAGAAACATACCCTGTGAAGATTCATCCTTGTCCTTTTCTTCTGAGGATAAAAAATATAAGATCGCAATAGTGGCTGATGGACATGGTTCATCGGCCTGTTTCAGAAGTGCCCACGGCTCAAAAACAGCAGTTGAAGTAACATCTGAATGTTTCACGGAATTTGCGGAATCTGTTTTGGAAAGCGAATCCAAGGAACAGTTATTTTATGAAAATTTTCTTACAAACAAACGTTACCAGAGTGATTGTATAAAACGTATCACAGATACTATTGTCTCCCAGTGGCACGAAAGAGTTATTGAACATTACAAAAATAATCCCGTTGTTCCCGAAGAAATAAAAGAGGATAAACCTGTATCGGATTATGAGAAAAATGTTCCACATATATACGGAACAACTTTGATAGCTGCTTTGATGCTTCCAAAATGTCTGATACTTATCCAGCAGGGAGACGGAAGATGTAATGTATTCTATGCTGATGGAACTGTAGATCAGCCTATCCCGTGGGATTCAAGATGTGAGTTCAATACTACCACATCAATGTGTGACAGAGACGTTTCCACGAGTATAAGACACTGCGTTATAGATTTTGACAAAAAGAAAGTAGCAGCTTGTCTTATGGGAAGTGACGGTGTTGAGGATGCCTATGGCGATACATGGGAAGGTCTGAGAAGCAGTCACAGCCTTATGGGCGGAGTGTATACTTTCAATAAGTATCTTTTGTGCCAGATCGAAGAGGTCGGCGAAGAACAATTCAAGAAAGATCTTGAAGAAATACTTCCTGATTTCAGCGAGAAAGGAATGTTCAGCAATTGCGGCAGCGGAGATGATGTTTCTATTGCCGGAATAGTTGACGTGAAAGCTGTCGAATTGCTTGTAGGCGGTTTCAAACATGATATTGAAGTTTATGAACTCGAAGATAAATTGTTCTACACAGAAGGTTTGTTAAAAAGCAAGGAACGCAAACACGGAATATTGCAAAAAAGAGTCAATGAGGCTCAGAGTGAAGTGGATTCTATCAATACGCAGATTCATGAACTCAATAAGGAAATTTCTGATTTACAAAACAGTAAAAAGTCTTTGCAGGAAAAGCTGACATATGAACAGGGTAGACTTCAAGGTATCAAAGAAGGCGCAAAACAAATCAATGAAGGTACAGTTCCTGCTAATATAAAAGAGGGTATTGACTGGTTTCTTTCCATGGTGGGGCTTACTGCCGATGAAAGCAGAAGTAAAGTCAATGACAATATCAGCAGAACAGAGAATGTTTGTAGACAGATAGAAAATGAATTGTTTGATAACGAAAAAGATACCGAAGAATGTCAGAAGAAGATCGCTGAATTGAATGAGCAATTGAAATTGGCTGAAACCAAAAAAGACGAAGCTCAGGCAAAGTTTGACGAGTATGATGCTAAATATCAGGAGATTCAATCACAGATCGACAGTATAAAAGCTGAGGTCGCCAAGTTATGCTGAAAATGTTTTGTACAAAATAAGCGGAATGCAGTCTGTAGAACTAATGTTCGGCACAGACTGCATTTTTATTTGTAGTATATCGGAAAAAACACATTTGCAAAATGAAAACAGACTGTCGTGCTTTATTGTGCGGCAGTCTGTTATAAGGTCGGTTCAAAGCTGCACCGCAAATGGCAGATGATTACAGTGCAGCTCTATTGGGGAGAATTTTACGAAAAAAGGTCGGTTGAGAGATATCTCTCACCGGTATCGGGGAGTATCACAACAATATTTTTTCCCGCATTTTCGGGACGTTTTGAAATTTCCACAGCAGCATAAAGTGCCGCACCGCTTGAAATTCCTACAAGTACGCCTTCAGAACGGGCAAATTCTTTTCCGGCAGCAAAAGCATCTTCATTCGCAACTGTAAAAACTTCATCGTAAACAGAAGTATCAAGAGTATCAGGTACAAAACCGGCACCGATTCCCTGTATTTTGTGCGGACCTGCTTTACCTTCTGAAAGAACAGGTGAGGTTTTCGGTTCAACCGCTACAACTTTTATGTCAGGATTCTTATCTTTGAGGAATTTTCCTGTACCAGAAAGAGTACCGCCTGTACCTACGCCTGCAATGAAAATGTCAACATTTCCGTCCGTATCGTCCCAAATTTCAGGACCGGTAGTTTCATAATGTATCTTTGGATTAGCCGGATTTACAAACTGACCAAGTATTACTGAACCCTCGATTTCATCTTTAAGCTGATTAGCCTTTTCGATAGCGCCTTTCATACCCTTTGCGCCTTCTGTAAGAACTATCTGAGCGCCGTATGCTTTGAGAAGATTTCTTCTTTCAATGCTCATGGTTTCGGGCATTGTAAGGATTGCCTTGTAGCCTTTTGCTGCTGCTGCACTTGCAAGACCTATGCCGGTATTACCGCTTGTAGGTTCGATTATAGTCGCACCAGGTTTCAGTATACCCTTTTCTTCCGCATCTTCGATCATGCTTTTAGCGATTCTGTCCTTAACAGAGCCTGCTGGATTGAAATATTCCAACTTTGCAAGTATAGTTGCTTTTGCGTTCTGTGATTTTGCAAAATTATCAGCACTGAGTATAGGTGTTTTGCCTACCAGCTGTGTTATGCTTTTAAAAATTCTTGACATAGTAAAACTCCTTTGCATGGCAGTATTTCCGCCATTTTTTGATATTTTTAAAATTTGTTGTTTATTCTCATGCAAAAAAATTGTTTCAACATCGTGTGTCGTATATCAGCATTAACATTTTGTCACCCTCATTACATACTAAACATATATGAATTGATGTAGTTAAAATATAGCACACTTTTTTTTCATTGTCAAGTATTTTGCAAAGATATTTTTTTATATTTTTACACCGGACTTCGGAAAAGCGGTGAATCCGGAGGAAAAAATGTAAATCCTATAAAAAGCACAGCAAGACATACTGCTATTACAACTGCCGATATAGTTTTAGCAGTACCATGATCTATACGGTGAATAATTCTCCGACTGCTTGTGTAAAAAGCTGCTGCGTCCGCTGCGAAAAATATAAGTATATCCACAACAGCAAAGTTTCTTCCCAGTATACCTGCATATAAATAAAAAATTGCCGGTATCATAAATAATCCTATTAGAATACCTGTTATTCTTGAAAAGAAAAATCCGTCGATTTTCCGTCCGTATATAAGCCACTCTGCTGTTGTATAAATCAAATATGGAAAAAACAGCAGTTTCATATGTTCCCATGTGCTTTCGTTAACAGAAACAAATGCCCCGATTATAGGATTTCTACCGCTTAGTTTGTATATGAAATGGTTTATGCTGCCGAAAATTGCTGTGAATAAAAAACCTATGCGGCTGCTGAAAATCAGTTTATCCTGCTTTTTCAATTATTTCACCGCCTTTGCAAGTTCTTTCGTATATTATTCTCTTATGCCGCAAAATATGACAGTAAATTTATGGTTTTACAGTCTTAATTTCATGACTCCATAATTTTTGCCGGCGGATTATAGTTATGTTGAACTTGAAACAAATTTATGTTATAATCTATAAATGAGCAAATCTGAAAATTACACAAAAAAAGGAACCCCTCCGCCTCGCTGACGCTCAGCACCTCCCCTAAAGGTGAG
>CACXGC010000066.1 GCA_902767155.1 uncultured Ruminococcus sp.
CACGGGGATAGCTCGTTGATACTGTACGGGTTGCCGTACTTGAGCGAGAAGCCCCCACCTCTATAGGTGGGGGAGTATGTCACATTGACAGATATTGACATATTCGATCAAGTTGTAATATAATGATTACAGATTCATTTATTGTAGCATCTATTTCTCAATTTTTTTAGTAACGGAGGATGTTTTGATATGAAAATTTGTGCGAATTGCAATGCGTCACTTCCAGATAATGCAGCATTCTGCATCAACTGCAAGTCAAGGGAGTTCAAGGTTGCTGTTATGCCTGATCTGAATATTCAAGAAGAGGAAAAGCCCAAAGTAGAGTATGACCAGTATGGCAGACCAATAGGACAGTTTACTCAGCCACAAATTGACCAGCCGACTATTTTTGCTGATCTGAGCGCAAATAATTATGGTGGCGGATATTCGGACGGATATTCTCAGCAGTTTGATCAGCCGCAATATATAGAACAATATTCCGAACAGTTCGGTCAGTCTCAGTACGGACAACAGCAGTATGGTCAGCAACAGTATCAGCAGCCGCAGTATGAACAGCCACAGTATCAGCAGCAGCCGCAGTATGAACAGCCGCAGTATCAGCAGCAGCCGCAATATGAACAGCCACAGTATCAGCAGCAGCCGCAATATGAACAGCCGCAGTATCAGCAACAGCCGCAGTATCAACAGCAGCCACAGTATGAACAGTCACAGTTCAATAATCAGTTCCAGCCGGAACCTGAACAGCAGTTCAATAATCAGTTCCAACCTGAGCCGGAGGATTCAAAACCGGTGAACGTTAAAAAAGAGCCCGAACAGAAAAAGGCTGAGGAAAAAAATAAAGAGCCGAAGAAAGAAGAGAAACCTAAAGAACCTGCTTTTGATCCGACCAAGTTTAAATTTGAAAAGAAGGAAAAGACTGAGGAAGAACTTGAAGCGGAAGCAGAAGCTGCAAAACCAAAAACTATCAAGGAATGGATAGCAAAGTTTCAGGATACAAAAGATTATACGTATAACTATGATCCGGTTGATTTCGAGGCACATAAAAAGCATTGTATTCTTGCGGCTCTTGGAATCACTTTCTGGGTACCGTATGCTTTTTGCAGCAATTGCCAGACAGCAAGATATTATGCAAATCAGGGTCTTTTGACACTTATTGTAGAAATTGTTTTCGGCTTTGTCTATGGATTATTCCTCAATATCATCTCGATTGCATTCGTTGAAAATGCATATGAGGGATGGCGTCTTAGTATTGGCGGATGGATTTTCGGTTTGTTGATATCTGTGATTTGTCTTGCGATACCTGTGTTTATTGTGTATACGAGTATTCAGAATATACGTGCAGGAAAGGTTAAGGATATACCTTTTATTGGCAAACTCAGACTTATTGCGTGAGCCGTTTTAGGACAATTTGATAAAGTATAATTCCGTTCATGAAATTTGTGGACGGAATTATTTTTTCTCTCGGCTATGGAATATTTTAAATTGTTGTGATATAATTGAGTTACATAAAATTGTTTGAGGAGGCCGCTTCATGAAAAAGAATGTTTTCAAAAGAACCAAAAAGCTTTTGGTGTGTGCGCTTGCAGTAACAATGGCATTTGGTGCTGTACCTTTGATTTCTGCACAGCAGGATTACAGTATCACCGCACAGGCAGCTTACACTGAAAAGGAGAATGGTAATCTCCTGAAGTATGACTATGATGCGAATTACCGTGTTTTGACAGTAAAATCCGGAACTTACAATAATCCTTATTTTGATGAAGCTTTCTTTGGTATGGATGTCAAAAAAATTGTTATCGGTGAGGGTGTTGTATTGACAGGATCATGCGAAGATCTTTTCAACGGATGTGAAGTTGAGGAAATCGACCTTACAGGAGCAAATACAAGCAACGTAACGAACATGAAAAGTATGTTTTCCTGCTGTAGAAAGCTGCAAAAGCTGACACTTACAGGCATAAATACATCAAAAGTTACAAGCATGGAAAAAATTTTCTTTGAATGTAAACTTCTCGAAGATGTTGATTTCAGTGGTTTTGATACGAGCAGAGTAACAAATATGAGAGAAATGTTCGATAGCTGTGAATCTCTGAAAACTCTTGATCTCAGCAGTTTCAAAACACCCGCAGTTAAAGAATTTGACAATATGTTTTCCTGTTGTTACGAACTTACTTATATCAACCTCTCAAACTTCGTTATTTATACCAATGATACAGATGTTTCATACTATGGAATGTTTTCTTGTTCCGGAAAATTGAATAAAATCACGATATCCGATAAAATGAGTATCAAGGAAAATATGGGTTTGAAGAATGAAGGATATAATGATGATATTACAGGCATGATTAATGGCTGGAAGAAAAAGGGAACAAGTACTATCGTATCAGGCAGTGGAAGTTCTGCGGAGTTCAGCGGCAAGGGAACTTATGTTCAGGATTTCAAAGATACGGGTCTTCGTCATTATATGGAAGGCAGTACACTTTATCTTACTGCCGGCGAATATGACAAATACAAACTGAGTGCTGTTTGTGCAAGCTACGGAGACGGTTGGGACGCTTATTGGAATAATGTTGTAAAAAAGATAGTTTTCGGCAAGGATACAAAGCTTGCAGGCGACTGCAGCGATATGTTCTGTATATTTCAGCTTGGATATTCGGCTTATGTTGAATTTGAAGGCGTAGTAGACCTCAGCAAAGTAACAGATTCGAGCGAGATGTTTGCTTCGGCTGCTATAAAACAGATAACGTTTGCTAAAGGTACGAAAATTACGAAAGAAATTGCATTAAATGACGATACTGTATATTGTTCTCATGCCGGTGCGTTTGAAGGATGGGTTAAGGAAAGCGAGCCTGATAAATTGTTGCCTGAAGAGGACGGATATCCTGTATTTACAGCAGACGGCGGAAAATATATTCATCTTAGAAAAATTGAAGGCCCTCTTGTAAATATGTCTTATATTAACGGCTATAGTAATGACGGTAAGAATATTTCAGTTGTTCTTGGCGACAAAGTTGAATTAAATGGATACGCTGAGGGCGGCGATACCGAATATACATATACGTACATGTACAAGAAAACTACTTCTACCACATGGACTAAGATTGGTAAGAAATTTACTTCCACAGAGTACGCAACTTTCAAACCTTCAAAAATTGCGGAATATGATGTGCGCATTATTGTTAAGGATGGAACAGGCAGTGCGAAAATGAAAACTTTCAAAGTTTCAATGGTATATCCGCTCCAGAATCTGTCAACAGTTAATGCAGAGACCGTAAAAGTCGGAGAGAAAATCGTTATGAAAGGTGCTGCAAAGGGCGGTAACAAAGGTTATTCGTACGCATTCTATTACAAGAAAGCGTCAAAAAAAGATTGGGAATGGACGACAATCGGTGAACCGTATACAACAAAGAGTGCTGCATTCAGACCCGGTTCGGCAGTACCCTACGATGTCAAAATAGTTGTAAATGATGCTTTCGGAAGAAGCAAAGAAATAAAATATCGTGTGAACGTTGCAAAATAAGTCGGTTTCATGAATGATTGCACGACTGAAATAATATTTATCCTAAATGGGCAAGAAGTCCCCCGCCTCTAAGGCGGTGGGATGAATTGCCCGTCAGCCGTAAGGCTGACTTATTATTTGTTGACATA
>CACXGC010000067.1 GCA_902767155.1 uncultured Ruminococcus sp.
CTTTCAGTAGTGGTTTGTTCCTCATGCTGTTCATCTGTGATTTTGACTTGCTCATTACTCTGATTTTGGCGAGGGCGTCCGCCTTTTCTACCATTTTCAGTGTTTTTTTCACATTTTTCAAAAAATTTTTGCTTATCTCTGTCAAGATTGGATTTAATAAAGCTGAATGTCATTTTCAAAATCGGCTCGTCAAACTCAGGAAAAACGCCGCAAATCTCATATTCAAGCATTGAACGAACGAGTTTTCCGAGTTGCTCATCAGTCAGAAAATCAAAATGTGACTTATAATCATAATATAGCAATAAAGACTTTTTTTCCGCCGTAAAATCACCCCCTTTTTTTATGGTGTTCAATAATTCCGAAAATACCATATTGCCGCCGCCTGAAAGAACAGCGGCTTATAGTGTTATTCCTGCATTGCTTTCAGCATCCGGCGTGCAGATTGTAAAGTGTAGAATGTACTTTTTGCCCGTCTTGTAACAGTTTGAACATAGATTTCAAGCTCTTCTGCCGTTTCGGGATAATAATATCCGTTTTCATCTGAGATGATAACAAAGCCCTTCCGCCGTAAATGTTCAATAGATTTCCGCACAGTTCGTTCGCTCATTCCTGTTAAACAAACTAACTGCATTTTATGACGTGCGTTCTTGCTACCGTTTCCAATTGCTGAAAGAATTGTCTTGTATGGCTCGATATTATAATACCTTGACATTTCCCTCAAATAATAATTACTTTCGGGCTTTTGGCTTTTGGTGTAGCTTCAATGATATTTGTCTGCGGTTGCTGCATTTCCTCAGCACCTAAAAATCGTGAAAAGACAGCGGCATTTATTAACCATTTTCTGCCACATTCAACATGGGGAATAAGCCCCTCATGTAACCATCTGCGGATAGTCGGTTCAGAAATTCCGAAAGTTTTGTGCAGTTCGGGTACGCTCAGCATAACTGGAACATTAATTTTTTCATACTCAATTTTAATATCTGACATTTTTTTCCTTTCATTTTTGCCGCCTTTGTGGTATAATGCAGTAAAGCATATACAAAGCGGCTTTTGTTCGTTGTCGCTCTTGCTTGTTACCGTCTTACCTATTGCCCGTAGGTTAGACGGTTTTTTCTTTAGGCTTTTTGCGTTTTTGCTTTACAAATCGCTATGGTTTCAATTGCTCGATAGTAGTTCTCTCTTTCGCCGTCTGAAAGCTCTCTCCTCATTCTGCGTGTCATTGTAGGTTCGGAAATATGCAAGTAATCTGCAATTTCCCAAAGCATTACGGCGTGATCTTTGGCATAGTTTCTGACATCCTGATTAGGTTTCAAAATAATTCCCCTTTCCTTAAAATTTGGATTGACAAATCATCATCAATAATGTACAATAATGATGGTGACGATTTGTTTAATAAAAATATAAATCATTCAATTTGTTTTGTCAATACAATTTGAATATTTTTTCTTCAAATAAACAAAATGAATATAGGGGGTTACATGATGATGTATTCTAATTCATTTGGAGAACGAATTTCCGAATTAAGAAAAGAAAAAGGAATTAAACGTGAAGAATTAGCTCAATTTCTCAATTGTTCAGTTGCTGCTGTTGGAAACTATGAAAATGGAAATAGAACGCCTGATTTTGAAACACTTGTTAAGATAGCAGATAAATTCAATGTAAGTGCTGATTATCTTCTCGGAAGATCTGAGAATAAAACAACAAACAGCAATATTCTTTCGATCTGTGAATATACAGGCTTAAATGAAGATAGTATATGTACATTACACGGATTGTCAGAAAAAGATATGGACATCATCAACTTTTTTATCCAAAGTTATGAAATATATGATATGCTTTATCAATTTAACGACTTTGAAAAAAACCTTTCAAAAGCTGCAAACGAAATAAAAGCTTTTTATGAAAAATATCCTGATTATGATTATTGGACTACAAGCAAAAACTTCAATGAAAAAAGAATTTCCTCAGAAATTGATAAAACATATAACAATACTGAAATGTTCTTTAAATTTGCACAAGTCAATACTTATGAGGCTCAACGAATATTTTTGAATTTAATGAAGCAATATTATGATAAAACATTTGAAAAATACTATGAGATGTTAAAAAAATTCAAAAAAACTATCGGCTGTCCAACAGAAGGCGGTGAAGAATAATGTCATACAAAATCAAAGGTAACTCGGTATATTTTACGGTTGAACTCGGTCGGGATATAAGCGGCAGAAAAATCCGTAAATACTTCACTTGGAAAATTGATAAGCGTTACACCGAAAAACAGCTTGCAGCAAAGCTTGAACAAATTGAAAATGAATACAAAGAAAAGTATCTGAATGGTACAGGTGATTTTAATGGAAGAATTAAGTTTGCTGATTTCCTGCCGATCTACTTTGAAAACAAGAAAAACACTCTTTCACCGACAGTTTTTGATAATTATGTTTCAACATTAACTAATATTTTCAATCCTGTTATCGGTCATATACCAATAGCAGAAATAAAGGTGCAGCAGCTTCAACGAATTGTAAATAGTCTTGTTGACGGCTCTTATAAAAGGCTTGATAATAAGCCCACAAAGCCCCTTGCAGCATCATCTGTACAAAGATATTGCAACATGATAAAAAGTGTCTTTACAGAGGCGTACAGGCTTGAATTGATAGAGAAAAAGCCCACCGACAGATTATCTATACCGACAGTACAGAAACAAAAAACAATAGTGTATGATAAAACCGAACTCGGAAAAATGCTTACCGCTCTTGATAATGAAGTTGATTATAATAAGCCACTGTCAGTGTTGTCTGTAAAAGTTATGTTCCGTGCATTGGTATGGTTATATCTTACTACAGGTGTTCGCCGCTGTGAGGGAACCGCTTTGAAATGGTCGGATATAGATTTCACTAACGGTACAGTTGAGATATCAAAATCTGCTTACAAGCGAAAAGGCGAGGGAACAAAAACCAAATGCACAAAAGACGGTGAAGAACGATCAGAGGCATTATCACTTGAATGTGCATCATACTTACAAGAATGGAAAGCATACCAGATACAAAGACGGCTCGAACTTGGTACTGCATGGAATGGGGAAACGTTCCCTGAGAACGGTTTTGTATTTACATCAGTAGACGGAAGAATTATAAGCCCTACTGTTCCGACAGAAATGTTTTCGGATTTTCTTGAAAGAAACAATTTGCCACACATTAAGCTCCACGCTCTCCGACATACATTTGCAACTTATATGCTCGACAGCGGTGTGAATGTAAAAACTGTTAGTGAAATGCTTGGTCATTCATCTTTGAAGGTAACAAACAGGTATGTACATGATCTCAAAGACAGACAAAAGGAAAATGCAGAACAACTTTCAAATATCTATTCTGATTTGAGGAAACAGGCATAAAACAAGAGGGTACAGTGTTAAAAGCTGCACCCTCGTTTTTTTGTAATTTATATTGAAATTCATTCACAAAATAAAAATAATATGTGTTTTGGTCGGAAAAATGGTCGGAAAATCATATATTAAACAGAAACAGCGGCTCTCGTCATTACCCGAAAGCCGCTTGTTTTCTATGTTTTTTGAAAGCTGATAACCAGATTCGAACTGGTGACCTCATCCTTACCAAGGATGCGCTCTGCCTACTGAGCTATACCAGCAATATTTTTGGCTCTCTATAAAAGAGAGCCAAGTAACGATCCGGAACGGGATCGAACCGTCGACCTCTAGCGTGACAGGCTAGCGTTCTAACCAGCTGAACTACCGGACCAAGATATGCAA
>CACXGC010000068.1 GCA_902767155.1 uncultured Ruminococcus sp.
AAGAGATGGAATTTTGAGTGTTTCTGATGCGGCAAAGAGAGCAAATATGTCTTCTGTGGAATTTGAAAAGCTTGCCGGACTTACGACATAATTATTACTGTAAAGGAGATTTGTATTATGAGCGAAAATAAGAATTTTGAGCAGGAAGAATATGAAGATGTTGATCTCATTTCTCTGACCGATGACGAATGTAACGAATATGAATTTGAGGTGCTTGACGAAATAGACTATAAGGACGGACACTATTATGCTCTTATGCCTACTTTCGACCTTCCAGACGAAGATATTGAATCCGGCAGCACATATATGATCTTTGAGGCAGTAGAGGATGAAAACGGCGACCCTCAGCTCGCTGAAATAGAAGACGAAGATCTGCTGGATGATATTGCCGAAATTTTTGAGAATCGTTTCGACGAGAGCGAGGAATAATAATTTTGCGCCCGTGTGTGCCATTGCAGAAATAGATCGACAAAATTGTCTGAATTTGTAATTAAATTTTCAAAATAGGTATTGATTTTTTTTCAGCAATGTTATATAATTGGGTTAACAAAGCAAAGTTATTTTGTTTATAATGTCTGCCTGATTCGTGTCAAAGTCTAAAATAACCCTACAACTTTTAAATCGGGAATCCGGCTCCTGTGGCGGACTTCAGACCTCCCGCTTATGCGGACGAAGGGAGTATGAAGTCATGGGGAGGTTACCCACCTGCTTATCCTCGTAGGCAGGTTATTATTGACAGGTACGGTTGGGCGGACTTATATTTTTGGTACAGTTTTTCTGTACCTTTTTTCTTTTTCAGGACTTTGCTGTCAGTCTTTTAGCAGAGTGACCGACAAGCGAAAATATATGCTTATGTATCATGTCGGTTACAATATTGTAGTTGCTTTTTTCAACAAAAAAATGTATAATTATGGTATAGATTTTGCATATTATTTTGTCCGCCCCTTTTTGTTTCTGTTATCTATAAAGAAAGAGAGGTGAAAGCCGTTATTTTCTCAATAATGGTGCAAGAAATTGAATGAGCAAAAAAAGAAAAATAATAACGTACTTATCACAGTTATAATCGTATCAGCTATCCTGATAGTTGCCGCAATATTGTTCGTGACAATATCTTTGGCAAATAATCAGAAAAATTCTGAAAAAAAATATACTGCCGCTTTCATTACCGCTGAGGTTGTGAAAAAACAAAATTACGATAACTTGTCTGAAATTACTTCTGCAAACATTTCTAAATACTATGATATTCCGGATGGTGTTGTTGCAGATTCTTCGATGTACATTTCAACACGCTCTGATAATTTCAACGAAATAGCTTGTTTTCGTCTCAGTTCACAGGACAGGCAGGAGCAACTCATGAAAGTAATATCCGATTACATAAGCGAGAAAACAGCTACTTATCAAAATGTCAACGAAAAAGCATATTCTATTGTCAGTGCAGCAAAAACAGATGTTATTTACCCTTATGTTTTTGTCGCAATTACGTCAGACAACGAAACAGCGGTCAGTGCATTTGAAAATGTTATTTCTGACAGTACGAAAGAAAAAAATAAAAATAAATGAGGGGCTGTCACTTAATTGCGACAGCCCTCTTTCTGTTAATCTTTGATAAATAATATGTGTACCGTTCACCATCTGTTATCTATACGATACGGCGGTACATTTGAGTGAAGCCGGTTTTCTGTCATTGAGAATTGAAACAGGTATAGTTGTTGCTATGCTGAAATCTTGTGTTGCGTTTGCGGCTACTCTTTCGATTGTTGCATAATCACTCCATAAAAACTTACCGTCTGCATCAAATAACTGATAATGTATGTTTATGTTTTCAGTATCAGATTGACTGTTTGTTACAGTGCCTTTTATAGAATAATCGTCTGTTAATTTACTATCTGTTATAGTGTGGTAAATTATATCATCATCTGCGGCAACGGAGACTTTGATTTCAGGCTTCATTGGTGACATACTCCCGCCGCCTACGCTAACGCTTAGAGGCGGGGGCTTCTCGCTCAAGTATAGTAACCCATACAGTATCAACGAGCTATCCCCGTGTGTCCCACGGTTCTTGTTTTGGTTTTATGCTAATGCTATTCTCATACCTTCAT
>CACXGC010000069.1 GCA_902767155.1 uncultured Ruminococcus sp.
AACAAATAATAAGTCAGCCTTACGGCTGACCGGCAATTCATCCCCGACCTATAGAGGTCGGAGTCTTCTTGCCGCTTTAGGATAAATTTTTCTGCATCAAATTTATTTTCCAAAAAAAACACCTCTCTTTTTGATATTCACATATTTTCATTCATGCAGTCAAGCCACAATTTTGCTATTGTATCATGACCGGCCGCAGTAGGGTGTGCACCTTCTATTGTTTCATAATGAACCCCTGCCGCATCCATATCCACAAGAATAACATTTCTTTTCTTGCAGACATCTCTTATAGCCGTATTGAATTCAAAAATATTACTACCCCAAAAATAGCACGGGAACACATCCTCTTCTGAACCTTTAACAAAGCCTCTTATTATTGTCGAACACATAATTTTTGCATTGGGATAATTCGCAATAATTTTCTCAAGCATAAGGTCATAAGCATATTCAAATGACAGAGTACTTTGAGGATTTGACGGCAGCGGCTTTACTCTCACATTGTAGCCGAAATCATTGAACCCGATGTATACAAGTATAATATCAGGTTTATGAAGAGCATTACAAAGTTTTTGAATTCTTTCATCACAGCTTGCCGACGGAAAATCGCTTCCTGTTACCATACTTCCGGAATAGGAATTATTCACACAAAGCTGTCCGTCAAGAGCTTTTATTACCTTATACCACCATGTATCTTCTACACTTTTCATACCGCTTTTCAATATCATCTCATCATTGTAGAAAACATTGTAACCGTTTGGATTATATCCCTTGAAAGTACTCATCGAGTCGCCGAGTACAGATATCCATTTCACACAAAAACCTCATTTCAAAGCCAAATTCTGATATCCTGTTCCGAATAACATTATACCACAAACTCGTCACTTTCTCGATAAATTTCTGAAATTTTTACAAAAAATTCATACATTCATTCACCAAGGGCATACTTTATAATACGGTTAGTAAAAAAACGCCTGATTTTTCTGTTGGTTCTATATGAAAATAAACCATTTAGGGATTGTTTCTTTCACAATTAAAGTATATAATAACTAATGTTGTCCGGTCAGAAAAAATTCAGAAAGGTTCTCTTATCATGAATAATTTTGTATACATTGAAACGATAGCAAAAAAAGATTATGAGTATAGTCTTATCGAATCAAATATACTCTTTGAAAATACAGGAGAAACCAAAGTTTACGGAATAGAAATCTCCGGAAACAACGAATACAGCATTGCAGAGGATATTTCAACAGAAAAGGATGATGTTTCAAAACTGCTTGAACTTGTAGCAGAAGAGGAACTTTTTCCTGTACATCTTCTTGAGTTCATAGAAGATTTTCTCTCCTGCCCAAACGACTACATATAAGCGAATCACATATCAAAAATCACCGTTTCCGACTATCCGACTGATAGCCGGATTTTTTTGTGCTCTGGCTTGTACATATTATACAAATTTCGTCAACCACGAAAAAAATATTGAATATCATCATTTATCATGATACAATGTTGTCATATATTTGTCGAAACAAATATTATTATGTCAAAAACAGGAGATGAAATCAATTGAAAAAAAATCTTGCGAAAAATCTTATCTTTGTCGGTGCAATCATAGTGTATATTATACTCTGCTGCATACAGACACCGATAACATCTGCCGTCAAAATGAACGGAGAAACAGCAATAGGCTCTATGTGGTCACTGTTACCGCCTATAATCGCAATAGGGCTTGCACTTATCACAAAAGAGGTATATTCATCTCTTTTTCTGGGCATACTGTCCGGTGCGATAATCGGTTCTGTTTCATTTGGAACAGGTTTCGAAGGTGTCATGTCTTATATTGTAAAGGACGGACTTATCACAAACATAGCAGATTCTTATAATGTAGGAATCCTTATTTTCCTTGTAGTACTCGGTTCTATTGTCGCACTTATGAACAAAGCTGGAGGCAGCCGTGCATATGGCGAATGGGCTGCAAAACACATAAAAACCCGTGTAGGCGCAAGTCTTGCGACATTTTTGCTTGGAGTGCTGATTTTTGTAGACGACTATTTCAATTGTCTGACAGTAGGCTCGGTTATGCGCCCTGTCACTGACAAACATAAGATATCACGTTCAAAACTCGCATATCTTATTGATGCAACCGCTGCACCCGTATGTATAATCGCACCTATATCATCATGGGCTGCTGCTGTCAGCGGTACTGTCGAGGGCGTAAACGGTATACAGCTTTTCATCAGCACTATTCCGTATAACCTGTACGCTCTTCTCACACTTATCATGGTAATTTTCATTGCAGTTTCAAATGTCGATTACGGTCCTATGAGACAACATGAAGTCAATGCCATAAACGGCGATCTTTTCACAACAAGAAACATCGTTTATTCTGCTGACGATAAGCCTTCTACTTCAAAAGGAAAAGTCGCCGACCTCATATTCCCTGTCATACTGCTTATATTTTTCTGTGTGCTTGGTATGCTCTATACAGGCGGTCTTTTCAGCGGTGAAAATATCATTGATGCTTTTGCAAACTGTGATGCTTCTTACGGTCTTTCACTCGGCTCAATCGGTTCGCTCATCGTAATAATGATATACTTCATGATTCGAGGCGTACTCAAGTTCGATGAATGTATGAATTCAATCGTATCAGGATTCAAGCAGATGGTTCCTGCAATACTTATACTGATATTTGCATGGACGCTCAAATCTACAACGAATTTGCTTGGCGCAGGCGAATTTGTCAAAGGTATCGTAGAAGGTGCAACCGCTATACAAATTCTTCTGCCGCTGCTTTTATTTGCCGTTGCGCTGGGACTTTCATTTGCAACAGGAACATCATGGGGCACATTCGGTATTCTTATTCCCATAGTTACAGGCGTATTCAGTTCACAGCTTACAAATGCAGCTGAAAACGGAATTCCGCCAATGGTAGTAGTATGTATATCCGCTTGTCTTGCCGGTGCTGTATGCGGCGACCACTGCTCTCCGATTTCAGATACAACTATAATGGCATCAACAGGCGCACAATGTGACCATGTAAACCATGTTTCTACACAGCTCCCCTATGCAATGACAGTTGCCGGTGTTTCCGCTGTCGGTTATCTCATCGCCGGATTTGTACAGAATGTATTCGTAGTTCTCGGAGTTTCAATTGCGCTGATGTTCGGAGTACTGTTCGTTCTGAAAGCCGTCTTTGGCAATGACGAAAAATCAAAGCCTGATTCCGCCGAAGTCAAACAAGTATCTGAAACTGCCGCAGTCTCCGAAACAAAAACTGCGGAAAGAAACTCCGCACAGCAAAAAAACGTAAATCTAAAGAAATCTAAAAACAAGAAAAAAAGGAAATAACCTTTTCAATACTGCCCCAGTTTTTAAATAAGCTGCGGCAGTATTTTTTCTGTTAAAGAAAATATTTTTACGCTTTATACAAAATAACAGAAAAAAAACAAAAAAATGTATTGAATAATATTCAAATATGGGTTATAATGGTTTTAGTTATATTTGCGTATACAAAACAATCAAATACAGGAGGTTTATTTTTTATGAGGAGAATATTATTTGTAGCTTCCGAATGTTACCCCTTTGTCAAAACAGGCGGTCTTGCTGACGTTGTCGGTGCACTGCCAAAAATGATAAACAGAAACGAATTTGATGTAAGAGTTGTCATTCCGAAGTATATGTGTATTCCGTGGGAGTACAGACAGCATTTTCAGTATGTAACCAGTTTCTATATGGATCTCGGTCACATTCAGGAACATAAATATGTCGGCATAATGATGTATGAACATGAGGGCATCAAGTATTACTTTATCGACAATGAAGGATATTTCGGCGGCGACAGTCCCTATGGCGAAATCAAGTGGGATATCGAAAAGTTTACATTCTTCAGCAAAGCGGCTCTTGCTATCCTTCCGGTAATCGACTTCAAACCTGACATTATTCACTGTCATGACTGGCAGGCTGCACTCGTTCCGGTATTCCTCAGAACGCTTTTCAAGGATAACGGTTTCTTCTGGGGCATAAAGACTATTATGACAATTCATAATCTCAAATTCCAGGGAATTTGGGACTTGAAACTTTTCCGCTATCTTACAGCTTTTCCGGAATATGTATTCTCCCCGCAGAATATGGAATATTACAAGGACGGAAATATGCTTAAAGTCGGCATAGTATTCTCTGACTATGTGACAACGGTAAGTGATACATACGCCGGCGAAATTCAGATGCCGTATTACGGTGAAGGTCTTGACGGACTCATGCGCAGTAAGAACCATTCTCTCTGCGGTATCGTCAACGGCATAGACTATAACGTGTACAATCCTGAACATGATATACAGATATATGAGCATTATACAGCCGAAAGTCTGCCGGACAAAAAAGTTCTCAATAAAAGAGGTCTCCAGCAGGAGCTTGGTCTGCCTGTAGATGACAATAAGTTCATGATAGGAATAATTTCACGTCTGACTGACCAGAAAGGTATTGACCTTGTAAATTACGCTATCGAAAGAATTACCGACGAACATACTCAGTTTGTTGTTATAGGCACGGGCGACCAGCAATACGAAAATACTTTCAAGTACTATCAGTACAAGTATCCCGAAAGAGTTTCTGCAAATATCTACTACTCCGACAACAGAGCGCATAAACTCTATGCAGCAGCAGACGCAATGCTTATGCCTTCACGCTTTGAACCCTGCGGTCTTACACAGCTTATTGCTTTGCGCTATGGCACAGTTCCGATAGTTCGTGAAACAGGCGGTCTTCGTGATACCGTTCAGCCGTACAACTGGTACGATAACACCGGAACAGGTTTCTCCTTCGCAAACTACAACGCAGAAGAAATGCTTGATTCCATCAACTATGCAAAAACTGTATTCTTCACACAGCGTGACCGTTGGTATGAGATTGCTCAGCGCGGCATGAGAATGGATTATTCATGGAATCGTTCTGCAAGAAGATACGAGGAACTTTACTACAATCTCACAAATTGGTGGTAATATCCGAATCTCATACACAACAAAATGATAAAACAAAGCACCTGTCTCACAAAAGGCAGGTGCTTATTTTTTACATCAACACAACAATCCAAAAGTTGCAGAATTATTTACACAAGACGAACAGTCTGCTGAATTTCGGCAAACAATATACGAAAATGCGGCGAAACTTTTATAATTTCGTCAATCAGCCGGTGAGAACAGTATCTCTTCCGAAATAGCCGGAATATCGTCTGCTGTTCCGTCTGTCGGTTCGGTATTCATTTCGACAATTTCCTCAGCTGTCATTTCTTCCTCAACAGGTTCTTCCGGTCTGTCGGCAAGAACAAATGCACAACTGTTTTCCGGCATAACAATTTCATCGCCGTCAACTTCTGTTTCAAGCAAAGGTTTTACATCTTTGAATTCGGGCGGCATACGGAAACGTATGGGATAATCGGCAGCATTGAACACGCAAAGCAGCATGACATTTTCATCTTCACGTATATATCCCATTGTTCTTCCGGTTGAACCGAATTCTCGAAAATCACCGTCTGCAAGGCATGGACAAGATCTTCTCATTTCGCCAAGTTTGCGATACCATTCAAGCAGACCCGTATCTTCTTTTCCCCACGGGAAAGTAGAGCGGTTGAAAGGATCTCTGTACCCTTCAACTCCAACTTCATCTCCGTAATAAATACACGGTACACCGGGCAGTGTATAGAGAATACCGCTTGCAAGACGCATTCTTTTCAGACCGTATTCACGCTGTTCAGCACTAAGGCTATGACTTGCCTGCCATTCTCTGCCACGACCATAATGTTTTTCTCCGGCAAGAAGAGTAATCACTCTTTCAGTGTCATGTGTGCCAAGGAGATTCATAAGGCATCGTATTACCGGACGAGGATAATTTTCCAAAACATTCAGAACTATTTCTATCATATCACGTCCATCGCCACAGTCAAGAAAACCGAGAATTGCGTCTCTGAAAGGATAGTTCATTACGCTGTCGAGTTCTTTGCCGTGAAGGAAACATCTTCTTGAACCATAGCTTTCTTTATTTGATGCATCTTCCCATACTTCACCAAGCAGTAATGCATTACTGTTTTCCGACTTTATAGCCTCACGGATATGCTCAATAAATTCATCGGGCAATTCGTCAGCGACATCAAGGCGCCAACCGCTGTTTCCGGCACGAAGCCATTTTTTTATAATACCGTTTTCGCCGTTGATATAATCATCGAAAGAGTTGGAAAGTTCCTCTACTTCCGGAAGAGTATTGAATCCCCACCATGAATTATATATATTAGGCCACTCGATAAATTTGTACCATGTGTAATAAGGTGACTCTTTTGAATTATATGCACCGTTAGCAGGATAGCGTTTTTCTCTGTTGAAATATTTGCTGTCACTGCCGGTATGACTGAATACGCCGTCATTTATGATATACATTCCAAGTTTTTTTGCTTCGGCACAAAGCTCCTTGAAATCGTCTTCTGTTCCGAGAACAGGGTCAATTTTTTCGTAATCACCCGTATCGTAGCGGTGGTTTGAATATGCCTCGAAAATCGGATTAAGATAAATACACGTTACACCGAGACTTTTCAGATACGGCAGTTTCATGGTTATACCTTTAAGATCGCCGCCAAAGAAATCTGAATTTGTTATGATACCATGTTTGTTTGGTTTCCAATCGGGAATAACATTCCAGTCGGTCTGCATTTTTTTATCAGGATATATACCGGTTTTCGGTTCTCCCGAACAGTAGAAACGGTCAGGAAATATCTGATACATTATACCGCCGGGCATCCAGTCGGGTGTTTCAAAATCCTCATCATAGCACAAGAGCTGATAACGTGGTTCATATTCGCTTTCCGAAAGAAAACCCTCGCCGCCGAAGCCTTTCATAATAAAGCGTCGTCCGTAGCGTGTTTCAAGTCCGAAATGATACCAGTACAGTCCTATATGATCTACAGTAACATCACATTCCCATTGCTCGTGGTCATCGCCTACCATGCCGCACCAGAACATACTTGAAACTTGTGAATCACCGAAACGGTCATCTTTCATTATGGCAACTGCGGCACTGCATCCGAGATC
The DNA here is from genome assembly GCA_902767155.1 of uncultured Ruminococcus sp. GTDB lineage: Bacteria > Bacillota > Clostridia > Oscillospirales > Acutalibacteraceae > UBA1213. The sequence goes on from CACXGC010000069.1 coordinate 7,068, forward strand.
TCTCGGAAGTACAATTTTCAGATGTATACTTGTCCCAAATGTTACCGCTCCAATCGGAGAACGGTATTTTTTGTTTCTTGAATTGAACAGTGTCATAAAATCCCCTCATATCAAACATATATAAATCCACGATTAACATTATAATACCATGCAAACGCCTTGTCAAGAACCAATAAACGGCATTTTTAGTCCTTAAGTAACATTTTACATGAAATATTCACAAAAATATAATCGTTTATTTTTCTTGACATCTTAATGAAAATCAATTATACTTATATTATGGTGAATTATAAAGAAGGGTGAAATGATGAAAAAAGCAATAAAAGTGCTTACAATAATCACTCCTGTGTTTCTCGTTCTGGCTATTGCGGCAGGGGCTGTGTTATTTTTCGGTCCCTCGGGTCTGCCGGCACTAAAAGGTGCTACAGGCGGTTACGGCAGTTTTGATATGAGGTTTTCCTATACCGCTGATGCTATCATGACTGTTTTTTCACATTTTGACGGCGACAGGGTTGATATTTTCTCAAAATATTTTATGTTGGACTATATGTTCCTTGCTTTGTGCGCTGTGGTTATGGTTTCACTTCCGCTGATGATATACCTCAGAGACGATAAACATTACCTTCTTTTCAGGTCTGCTATGTTTTCGGCTATTGTTTATGCGCTTTTCAACGTGATAGAAAATCTTATGATTATGGATATGGTCAATACGACCCCAAGATTTACCGACGGTGAAGCAAATCTGTGTTCAGGAATTACAATGCTGAAATGGGCATTTCTCTGTGTTTGGGTTTTGTCGATAGTCTTGCTTATGATATTCACCTTGTTGGATGGTTTGAAAGACAAAGACTGAATTGCTAACAACATTCTCCTTTCTATAATTTAAAATTGCGGGCAAGAATCAATATCTTGTCCGCAATTTGTTTCTGAATATTTTCTAAAGGAATGAGACTAATGAGAAAATGGCTTAGTTTTTTTATCTGTTCCGTGCTTATATTTTTAGGCTTTGGCGCATATGGCAGCAGCGCTGTAGGAGAAAATACTGAAACAGAGGCTTACAGTCAGAACAACTTGCCTATTTATGAGAACTTTTCAAAAAAATATCACGATGCAGGACTTTATGACAAAATCTGTGCGATTGGCAGGGTAAAAAACAACAGCAAAAACGGATACTACAAAAAAGGCGACCTTGTACGCATTATAGGCAAATATCAGGATGGGAAAACGATTATCATTTACACAACAGGCGGCGGTGTGAATTTTCTTTCTTCCGTAAATATAGACGTTCTGCAGCCCGATTACAAACCGGCAGAGGGCGAACATTTTAATGATATGCCGGTACTTCCTTCAAAACAAGTTATGGAAGAAATTACAGTCTGGGTTTACAAGGAAGATTATGGACTGCCTTGTTATAGTCCTTCGTATGAGTATGAAAATGACTTCGGAAATTCGCTCGCTGTAAGCTACAGCAAAGACCAGATAAAGAAATACGGGAAACTGAAACGTCCGCTTTCTGTTTATACAGCAAATTCTGATTTTTTGGAAAAGACAGTTATTCCCAAAGGTTCATATGTTGGAATAATTTCATATCGTTACGGAGAATATTACGGAGCGTTTGAAGTTTATAACAATGGCACAGTTTATACAATACCGGAATTCATAAATGATAATACATCTTCGCCTTTGCTGGAAGTAATGCCGTCCGATTTTGTTCCGTCGGCAAAAGACAAAGTTTACGGCATGGACGAGGAAACTATGCTGCGAAATTATGCGGTATTGAAACATGAGAAAAAAATTGATAAGCAGCCGATTTTTTCAATATCTCCTGTTGACCCGATTTACTTTTATCTGAATAATAACAAGCTTTGCAAGTATAATATAACTCCTGATGAAAAATTATCGGGGCTTTCTATCAGCGGAAATATTTATACGTTTGAGTATCAGGGACATATTATCAGCGCACAAAAAGACCTTTTCAGAATAGTATGAAAAAAGCTGTCACGCTCAGAAGGGTGTGACAGCCTTTTGTTTGCCCGATTATTATTTTGTTACGTTCACTGTGTAAACTTTTTCTGCCATTCTTCCGTATGCGTCTTTGACAACGGATTTTACATCATAGCTTGTAGCAGTACCGGGTTTGAAAGCCGCCGACTTTGTTGTATACGGGTCTTTTATTGCTATCCAGTTGTTGCTTTTGCTCTTTTTGTAGTAGAAAGCATACTTATATCCGGAAGTTCCGCCACTTGCCGCACCTTTGAGAACGATTTTTTCACCGAGTTTAACTGTTTTGGCATTGACAGTTGTGTTATTTTTCAGCGGTGCAACAACATTTACTGTAAAATTCTTTGTTTTTGTCTTGCCGGTTCTGTCCTTGACAATGATACGCACATCATACTTTACATTACTCTTTGGAGTAAAGAAACCTTCTTTGGCATCACCATATTTTGTACCGATTTTTGTCCATGTACTGCTTGTTGCTTTCTTGTACATAAGTGCATATGTATATCCGCCCTGACCGCCTTCTCCTTCGGCATAAAGACGTATGCTGTTTCCTGAAACGACATCAAGAGTATTATTTTCATCTGTTTCCATTTCATACGTATAGCCATATTCACTTGTAAAAAGAGTATAAATATTTGATATATTATTTAATGCAAAATCCTTGTTAAAAACCGGAATATATGCACTGCCATCTGACGTAAACTCTGCATACAGCTTTTCACCGGAAATAATCTTATCGGGAGATGATTTTTTTGCCCATCCTAATATTGCACCATCATAATATGTATTACTATAGTTTAAAAGTGCCATATCGGAAGAAATTACTGTATCAGCAGGAAAGATAATTTCGGAAAAGAACTCATAATAATTATAAGCGTTGGTCTTGAAAATATCAGATGCTTCGGAAATAACCGTATTTTTCATAGTACGCAGATCAAGCTTGTTAGAACGGCAATTTGCAAACATTTCGTCTGCATTTGTGATACCGCTCATATCAACGCCGCTCTCAATGACAAGATTGAGTAAAGGTGATCTGTCATAGCCAAAATGAGGTGCGTTACCATACAGTTCAACTCCGCTCTTTACAATAACAGCGTGACAATCTGGATCATAGTGTCTTTGTCCTCCGCCGGTAGTATCACAGAGATCGTATACTGTCTGATACAGAAAATCACAGTATCTGCCCTTTTCAAGAGTAAGCACATGATTTTTGTATGTGAATTCTATACCGGTTTCAACTTCGGTATAAACATAAGTAGCTCCGCCGGATAATGATGCATACAATTCTGTTCCTGATGCTATTTCATTTGTTCCCTTTTTACACCATCCGGAAATTGTTTTATATTTGCCTTTTGTATAGTAGAAATCCTCACTGTCAATACAAACATTTTTCAGCATTGCTTGTGTGTCAATATTCATTCCGGCGGGAAGAGAAATTGTTTCAAGCTCATCACAGCTTTGGAAAATAAAATCCATATCTGTTACTTTTGATACATCGACTCTGCTGAAATCAATTTCTTTTACTTCTGACGGGAAACCGATATCGTATAAGCTTCCGGAAAAAACAACACCTTTTTCTGCTGTGATTTTATTAATAACATCATCGTAACCGATACCATTGTTACTCCACTCAAACGACGGATTTTCATATGTTCCTTTTTTGATGGTCAACACACCTGTAGCTGAATCAAAAGTGAAATTCAATGGTGTATTTTTGCCGTAATAGGCATTTGCAGTAACGCCGCTGTCAGATGTTACAATCGGCAGAGCCAATGCTGTACCGCCGACCAAGGCAGAGCAAAGCGCAATGGCGAAAGTTTTTCTGACCAATTTTTTGAACTTTTCCATAGACATAACCTCCGTTAAAATAATATCGTTGTTTCGATTTTAGCATATACTGGCAGAAAAATCAACCTCATTTCAAAAAAGTCGGTTCATATGTTAAGTCCGGCAAGCTTTTCAAATTCACCGGAAGACATATTTGCCCTCTTTGCCGCATCTGAGACACTCAAAATTCCATCCTTTACAAGTTCGATCAACGCTTTCAGGAAGCCTTCTGCACGACCTTCTGCACGGGCTTCTTTTTTTGCCTCATTGATATCCTGTTCTGTTATCTTCATATCAAAATACTCCCTTTCCTGAATATTTCCGAGGTCTTCCCTCAAAATTGCTTTGCCGTAAATCCTTATAAGAACTTCGCCGAGTTCTGTATCACCATAGCAATCATAAAATTCCTGCATCTGCTCAGCAGTGCTTACAGAAAAAAACTCCGAAAAAGTTTTAAGTTCACGGTTCAGTTCTTTACTTTCAGAGCCGTTCACCGTTTTGGTATACACATTATGCAGTGTCAAAAGGTCAGAATAATTCTCATGATTCTGATTCTGTAAAGTTATGACCTCAACCGGCAGATTGTTCTTTTTACTCGTCATGATGAACGAAACAACGACCTTGTTCAGTTTTTCATAACAGCCTTTTTCCACAGTCTGACTTGATAATGCTCTGCAAGCATAATATATTGTCCTGTTTTTGATAAGTGTTTCACTGTACGTATTTTGCAAATCTATACTATAAACAGTACCGTTTTCATCTTTGGCAAACGTATCAAAACGAATGTAATTGTGTTCCACGTTATCGGGTGTAACACTTGCCTGAGATATTATTTCTTTTGCGTGAAGTGTATGTCCTGTTACCGCTTTCAGCAGCGAGGAAAACAGATACATATCCCCGAACATAATCGAAAAAACTACATCATTTCTCGGCGGAAAATCTTCTCTGAACGGCAGTTTCACAAGCATCACATCCTTTCATTGAAGAGTATCAAATGTTTACAAGGTGCTTCATTTTTTCTGCTGCGAGCAGTACCGCCATTTTTCCGCTGTGAAAATTCAATCCGCCCTGCATCCATACAGCATACGGTTCACGCAGGGGCGCATCAGCAGAAAGTTCTATTGATGAGCCAAGTGTAAAAGCACCTGCTGCCATAATAACTTTGCTGTCATAACCAGGCATATCCCACGGTTCCGGCGTAACAAAAGAATCTATCGGAGAAGCCGCCTGAATTCCCTGACAGAATTTTATAAGCCTTTCCTCGTTTCCAAGCATTATAGCCTGAATAATATCTCCTCTTGGCTCATCATAATGCGGTGTAACATCAAAGCCCAGCATACTGAAAACAGATGCCGCAAAAACAGCTGTTTTCAAAGCCTCACCTGTAACATGAGGCGCACTGAAAGCACCCATAAAAAGCTCTCTGCTCTGCCCGAGTGTACAGCCGATTTCTTTCCCTGTTCCGGGAGTTGTCAAGCGGTATGCACATTTCTCTATAAGGTCGGCACGTCCTGCAATATAGCCGCCTGTGGGAGCAATACCGCCACCGGGATTTTTTATAAGCGAGCCGGCCATAAGGTCAACAAACTGACCTGGAGCTGTTTTTTCAACAAACTCTCCGTAACAGTTATCAAGCATGACAATACAATCCGGTGCAATGCTTTTTGCAAGCTCATAAATTTTGCGTATATCCTCGTTAAGCAGTGTTGGACGCAAAGAATACCCTCTTGAACGCTGTATATATATCATGCGTGTATCAGGACGCATAGCCTTTTTCATACCATCATAATCGACTGTTCCATCTTGAAGAAGATCCAATTGCTCGTAATTGATACCAAAATCTTTAAGTGAGCCGCTGTAATCCTTTCCTATACCGATAACACCTTGAAGTGTATCATACGGAAGACCTGTAACAGACAGCATAGTATCACCCGGACGAAGTACTCCGAAAAGTGCCACTGTCAGAGTATGTGTTCCGCTTGCGAAATTATGACGCACAAGAGCATCTTCTGTATCCATTACATATGCGAAAATCTTGTCAAGGGCTTCTCTTCCACGGTCATCATAGCCATATCCTGTAGATGCAGCAAAAAGGCTTTCACTTACTCTTGCCTGTTGAAATGCACTAAGCATTTTAAGCTGATTATATTCGGTTATCTCGTCAATTTTTTTAAAATACGGCAGAACTTTTTCCATTGCTTTTCTGCCGAGTTCCTTTACTTCTTCTGATATTTCAAAAAATTCCATTTCCCTTTTTCCTCCGAAAATATTATTTCATCAGAACAGCCGTGTCAAGTGCTATTCTGACCATATCATTAAATGTGTTCTGTCTTTCCTGTGCAGAACATTCTTCGCCGGTAATCGGACAGTCTGATATGGTGCATATGCAAAGTGCATTTTTACCGAATCTTGCCGCATTATAATAAAGTGCGGCACTTTCCATTTCAGTTGCAAGCACATTCATTTTTCTCCATTCCGCAAGAGAACTGTTTTCTTCATAAAAAACGTCCGTACAAAGGAGTGTTCCGACATGAACAGTTTTTCCAAGCTTTTCAGCGGCTGAATCAGCATTTTTCAGAAGTGTATAAGATGCTGCCGCAGCCGGACGGCATGGAAGTCCGTATTGGTCGGCATAAGAAGAAGCCGTACAGCTTGCAAGACCGAAAACTATGTCACGCAGATGAAGTGATTCGCTTATAGCACCGGCAGTACCTATGCGGATAATATTTTCAACATCGTAAAAAGCGAATAATTCGTATGAATAAATCCCCATAGACGGCATTCCCATACCGCTCGCCATAACTGAAACCGGCACACCCTTGTAATTTCCTGTATATGCAAACATTCCCCTGACTTCACTGACCAACTTTGCATTTTCGATAAAGCTTTCTGCTATAAATTTCGCACGGAGCGGGTCTCCGGGCATTAACACAGTTTTTGCAAAATCGCCTTTATTTGCGTTGTTGTGAGGCGTAGACATAAAAATCCCTGCTACTCAAAATATGGACAAATATACCCATATTGAGAAAATTCCTGTTTCATCGTATCCGATTTTGCCAAAGCTACCATCGT
>CACXGC010000070.1 GCA_902767155.1 uncultured Ruminococcus sp.
CGGACAAGTCCATGTATCGCTTCTCTGTTCAAGCGGAGTAACGTCTACTTGCAGTTTCTTTTTGCCAAATATATCCTTGGTTTCCTTGATATTTTCTACAGGCGCAACCGGTGGCGCAACTGGCGGTGTAACAGGTGCTGTAGTGAATTTTGGTTTAGTTGTTTCGGCTTTAGGCGGTTCAACAACAGGAGATGCAACCGGCGGTGTAAATGGTGGAGGCGCAACCGGTGGAACAACAGACGGATTAGGTGTGAATGGTGTCTGTTCTATGACCGGTGGAGTAAACGGTGGAGGAAGCGCAACCGGCGGAACAACAGACGGATTAGGTGTGAATGGTGTCTGTTCTATGACCGGTAGAGTAAATGGTGGAGGAGGTGCAACCGGCGGTGCAGGGGTAAATGTTGGTTTTGTTGAAGTATCGACAGAGGTAGGAACTGTTGTATTTTCAGAATCAAGCAATTTAATAGAAAGAGGATCTGCTTCTGATTTTTTCATTGCAGCAGTTAAGGCAGCTTTCAGATCAAAAGATTCAGGTGCTGCCGGTGCATCAGGTACTTCATCAAACGGTTTTGCTGCTTTTACACCTTCTTCAAAGAAGTAATCGGCAGCTGTTCTGGATACGATAACACTATGGATAAATTCCTTACATTTGATATGTTCGGGGTGATTCTGGTAATACTTCAAAGCAGCCGCATTTTTGAAAGTTGCATAAAGTACTACATCATAATCATTGTTTGTGTTAAAATTATAACCCATTTCCATGCTGACAAGACCCTCGATTTTACCAACGAGGGAAGTAAGGATATCGATCATATGATCCATATTCTTCTGTTTCTGGTCATCGTCACGGAGTTTCCAAAGGACTATATGTTTAACCATCAAATATTCCTCCTGTTAAAAAATTGTAAAAATACACAATAATGCGCATTTTATAAAATGATTTATATTAATTTTATCACACAACTGTAATTTTATCAATAATAAAATAGGATTTTATAAAATTTTTTTTGTAAGGTGTCTGAGAAGTCTGAATTATAGTTAATTGTGAGATATTACGGCATTTTTGGAGCGGAAAAGGAGAGTAACAAAAATTAGTAATGATAATTTTCTCATGATTGGAAATAATAGAAATGGGAGTTGAGCATGATGAAAAAATATATTTTATTAATTGTTATAACAATAGTATCAGTTTCTGTAATACTTATATTCGGCAGTATAGCTACAGCAGCAGAATCTGTAGAAGTTTACGAGATAAAGGCAGCAGATCAAGAAAATACTGTTACATCATCAGGACAGTTGACATATGATTCTGTCAGTGATATATCAGCCGAAAATTATTGTGTAATTGACAAAATATTCGTTAAGACAGGGGAGCAAGTAAAGGCAGGTGATCCGCTTTATACAGTTTCCGAGCCTACGGATATAGAAAAGGTACCATACTCATCTTCCGATCTTGATTATCTTATATCAATGCTCAATGTTTCGGATATAGGTGACAGTATTGTTGAGGAGCTGAGAAAATACTGTGTTCAGAGGACAGTTAATGCGGAGAAAGACGGAGTTATTTCTGCGATATCATGCACAGAAAATCAGGTCGTGGGAAAAGGAAGTATACTGATGAAATTGTCGGATTCAACAGTTCTTGTCATTCCCGTAAATATAAACGAAACCTCGATAGAAAAAGTAAAAGTCGGACAGAATGTAAACATAAGATTTTTGGCTGTGGAGAACAGGAAATTCAAAGGCAAAGTTGCAAGAATTGCGGATGAGGCTAGACAATCTTCGGGTATTTCCGGAAAAGAAACCACTGTTGAAGTAGTTGTCAAACTGGAAGATAATGATAAAACACTGAGGATTGGTTATAGTGCGGAATGTACGATAATTTTGTCGAAAGAAAAGAATGTTGTGATACTACCGTACGAATATCTTCGTTCAGACGAAAAGGGCGAATATGTTTTTGTGGCACGGGGCAGACAAGCACTGAAAAAGTATATCAAAACCGGAACGGAATACAAAAAAGGTGTGAAAGTAATTTCGGGACTGAGATCGGGGGATAAGGTCATAAAAGACGTAAAAGACATTCGGGACGGAGATAGAATAATAATAGATACAGGTGAAGGAAATGCTTGAAATCATAGTGAAATCGCTGAAAAGTTTGTTTATAAGCAAGGGACGGGCAATTCTTACTATATTTGGCATTGCTGTAGGAATATCGGCAGTAATAATCACAATGACTATAAGTGAAATGGGAAGTACTGCGCTAAGCAATGAGATAGATGGGCTGGGAATGGGTGGTTTGTCTGTCACACTGAATAATTCGTCAGCACCTCTTACAGTAAATGAACTGAAAGATATACGGGAATTATCGTTTGTAAGTTCGGCAATGCCGCTCATGTTCGAGACATCGAGCATACGTTTTCAGAACGATTGCTGTCCAGTATATCTTTGGGGAATAGATCAGAATGCAGAAAGTACAATATCGCTTAGTTTGCTTTACGGGCGTTTTTTCAATGCCGGTGATGTTGCCGGAAACACAAAATGTTGCCTGATAGATGAAAAATTTGCAAAAGGACATTACGGAACAGAAAACATTGTAGGTAAGCGGATAATTATAAACAGCGGAAGTACATCTGAGCAGTATAATATTGTCGGTATCATAAGAACGGGCAGCGGATTATTGCAGAATGTTATGGGAAGTGTGATACCTGATTTTGTGTATATACCATATAGTACCATGCAGGAGAATCTTTCGAGCCGGAATTTTACGCAGATTGTGATAAAAACAAATCAGGAAGATTATGACACCGTTGCCGGTGAGTTATATAAACGTATAAACAGAAATGAGAATTATAAAGATGCTTATGCTGTAAACAATCTTTCAAAGCAGAAAGAGAACCTGAACAGCATAGTAAACATTTTTTCCATTGTTCTTACAGCTGTCGGAACGATTTCTGTTTTTGTTGCCGGAATGAACATTATGAACGTGATGTTGATTTCTGTAAAGGAGCGCACGAGGGAGATAGGTATAAAAAAATCAATAGGAGCTACAAAAGGGATAATAGTCGGGGAATTTTTAGCGGAGTCATCACTTATAAGCCTGATAGGCGGCATAGTGGGAATTATAATCTCATATGTAATACTTTACGGAGCAGGTTTTCTGTTAGGTTTGACAATATCTTTCAGAACTGATATAATGGCTTTGATGCTGATTTTTTCAGTATCAGTCGGCGGTTTGTTCGGAATTTATCCGGCGGTAAAAGCAGCATCACTGAAACCTATTGATGCTTTGAGATATTATTGAGGAAAAAAATGACTCATTTTGTTGAAAAGCCGCATTTGCCGGAAAGCAAGGTAAATGCGGTCGTTATGTCTGATATAAAAGAAAATATTGTTGAAGAGTTGAAAAATAATTACCATATTGAGGTGATTTCATCTCAGCCGTTGCTTGGTATTGTCGGAGAAGAGCGTTATCATGCGGATATGAGTCTTTGTCACATGGGTGGAAATAAATTTCTGTCAGCCGCTGAAAATAAAGCGGTTATAAAATTTCTGACAGATTTACGAGCAGAATGTATTATATGTGACAGTATAACTGCAAAAAAGCCTGAACTCAATGTATGTTTTCTTGGAAACAAATTGATTTGCCATACTAAAAAGTCAGAGCGGAGAATTCTGCGTTATGCTGATGAAAATGGGATAAAAGTATATCATACCAACCAGTATTATACGAAATGCTCCATAGCAGTTGTCGCAGAGAATGCGGTAATGACATCAGACCGGTCTGTAATTTCTATTTGTCACAAAAATAAAATAGATGTTCTGGAGCTGTCTGTTGGCGGAGTGGAACTGAATGGTTATGATTATGGATTCATAGGGGGAAGCTGTGGGTTCATTGACGGTAAAACGCTTGCTTTCAGTGGAAAGATTTCTTTTCATCCTGATGCGGAAAAAATACGTTCATTTCTGCACAGCTATGGTATTTATGCAGCGGAACTTTCTTCCGAACCATTGTATGATATAGGTGGGATATTGCCGCTGACAGAAAATGATATTTTTTGATTGGTATTGCAATTCATGATATTTGTGTTATAATGTAGTAGTTGCAATTTAGAGTAAGGTGGTTTTGTAATGATATACAACAATGTACTGGAAGCAATAGGTCATACGCCTATGATAAAGCTTAACAGGATAAACAAGCCGGGAAATGCAGATATTCTGGTGAAATTTGAGGGTCTTAATGTTGGCGGTTCTATCAAGACGAGGACAGCATATAACATGATTATCAATGCTGAAAAGGAAGGAAAGATTAAGCCTGATACAATAATTGTAGAGCCCACGAGCGGCAATCAGGGTATAGGACTTGCACTTGTCGGTGCAGTAAGAGGTTACAAGACAATAATAATTATGCCGGATTCTGTAAGCGAGGAAAGAAGAAAGCTTGTAACACATTACGGAGCAAAAGTAATTCTTATACACGATGACGGAGATATTGGAAAATGTATTCAGAAATGTCTTGATACAGCATTGGAGATGCAGGCAAATGACCCGAGAGTATTTGTTCCGCAGCAGTTTGAGAACGAAAATAATACATATGCGCACAAATATTACACAGCGTTGGAAATTCTGGAACAGACGGCGTGTAGGATTGACGGATTCTGTTCGGGGATAGGCACAGGCGGAACTATTACGGGAATAGGTGAAACATTGAAAAAACAGTATCCTGATATGGAAATATGGGCAGTTGAACCAGAACACGCAGCCATACTTGCCGGAGGAACTATCGGAACACATTTGCAGATGGGAATAGGAGACGGAATTATTCCATCAATTCTGAACAGAAATATATACGACCATATACATATCGTTACAGATGAAGATGCAATTCAGACAGCAAAAAATCTTGCAAGTATGGAAGGTATCATGTGCGGAATTTCTAGCGGAACTAATGTAGCAGCTGCATTAAAACTTGCCGAGAAGTTAGGCGCAGGAAAAACAGTTGTTACTATACTTCCCGATACGGCAGAGAGATATTTTTCAACACCTCTTTTTGAATAAAAAATTCAGACTGTGAAGGAACGGGCATCATTTTTTCATAGCTATCAAAAAAATCAACCGACTTCCGAGTATTAGCTCAGAGGTCGGTTATTTTTGTTAGTGTTCGGAATAGTGATGTGCCTTTTCAAGCAGCATATCCTTGACTTTCATAAGACGTGTACGGCTGCTTCGGTCATTTTCTTCCAGTTTCATTGCGATATATTTTATAGTTTCCTCATAACGAGGTATCATAACGTGCTCAAGCGAATTAACACGGCGGCGTGTACGTTCAATTTCGGCAGCCATAAGTTCGCAGCTTTTTTCTATTTCTGCCAGACGTATCATATCCGGCAGCAGACCGTTCAGAGAAAGAACAGCGTCATCAAGTTCAAAGGAAGTGAAAGCAAAACCGTAGGGGAAAATATTTCCCTGATCGGGACTTTCGTTTACTTCGGAAAAAATCGGGACATCGACACTCATGATGTTTTTGTAGCTGATATCAACGCCGGTTTGCTGCTGAGATGACATCAGTGAAGAATCAAGAGCCTGCTTGCTCATAACAGCGCTGGCATTGACGAAATGTGCACTGCTTTCGACCAGAGCTTTTTCGACTTTTTCACGCAGGCGTTTATTTTCCTGAACCAGTTCTATAAACTGACGCATAAGTTCATCACGCTTGTCTTTAAGCATTTTGTGACCTCTGCGAGCAGTTTGCAGCTGCTTTTTCAATTTTGACATCTGCATTCTGGTTGGATTCACATTCATAACAGCCATATCAAAAAACCTCCGATATTACTTTCCGTAGTACTCATCGAGCATATCGTCCTTAATTCTCTTGAGTTCACTTCTTGGGAGAATGTGCAGAAGTTTCCAGCCGATATCAAGAGTTTCCTCTATAGTACGGTTAGCGTTGTAGCCCTGAGAAACATATTCTCTTTCAAAAGCTTCTGCGAATTCAGCGTATTTCTTATCAATTTCTGTCAATGCGGCCTCACCGAGAACGATCATAAGTTCTCTTGCGTCCTTACCTCTTGCGTAAGCAGAGAAAAGCTGGTTCATAGTAGCGGCATGATCTTCTCTTGTTCTGCCTTTTCCGATCCCCTTATCTTTAAGACGTGACAGGGATGGGAGAACGTCAATCGGAGGAGTTATACCTTTTCTGTAAAGCTCACGGCTAAGTATTATCTGACCTTCTGTTATATATCCTGTAAGGTCTGGGATAGGATGTGTTTTGTCATCCTCAGGCATTGTAAGTATAGGTATAAGTGTGATAGAGCCGTTTTTACCTTTTTGTCTGCCTGCTCTTTCATAGAGTGTAGCAAGGTTTGTATACATATATCCGGGATATCCGCGGCGACCCGGAACTTCTTTACGGGCAGCGGAAACTTCACGGAGAGCATCAGCGTAGTTTGTTATGTCAGTCATAATTACAAGAACGTGCATACCCATGTCGAAAGCAAGATATTCAGCGGCTGTCAGAGCCATTCTCGGTGTAGCGATACGTTCTATTGCAGGGTCGTTTGCAAGGTTTACAAACATAACAGTACGGTCAATAGCACCTGTTTCTTTAAAAGACTGAACGAAGTAATCAGATTCCTCATAGGTAATACCCATTGCAGCAAATACAACGGCGAATTGTTCATTTTTACCACGAACAGCAGCCTGTCTTGCAATCTGAGCGGCAAGCTGTGCATGAGGAAGACCGGATGCAGAGAAAATAGGGAGTTTCTGACCTCTTACAAGAGTGTTAAGACCGTCTATAGCAGAAACGCCGGTCTGTATAAATTCCTGCGGATAGTCACGTGCTGCGGGGTTCATAGGTGTACCGTTTATATCAAGTCTTTTTTCTGGGATTATAGACGGACCGCCGTCGATAGGATTTCCGAGACCGTCAAAAACTCTTGAAAGCATATCGCCCGAAACCGGAAGTTCCATAGACTTGCCGATAAAACGCACCTTAGATTGTGCAAGGTTAATACCGGCAGCAGAGTCGAAAAGCTGAACAAGAGCATTGCTGCCATCTACTTCAAGAACCTGACAGCGACGTATTTCGCCGTTAGGAAGTTCAATTTCGCCGAGTTCATTGTAAGTAACGCCTTCAACGTCGCTTACCATCATAAGAGGACCGGCGACCTCTCTTATTGTACGGTATTCTTTAGCCATCAGTCCTCACTCCTTTCAAGAACATCATCAATTTCCTGATCTATAATAGCTTTGATAGAGTTAAACTCCTGTTCTGCCTTTTCCTCATCTTCATATTTGAAACGGCCGATTCTTTCACGAACCTGCATACCGGCAAGAAGGTCTATATTTGCGCCTTTGTCGAGTGCAGCGAGCGATTTATCGTAGCAAAGGAGTATAGCCTTCATCATCAGTACCTGTTTCTGGAGAGAAGTATAGGTATCAGTCGGGTCAAAAGCATTCTGATGTAGATAGTCCTCACGGATAGCACGAGCAGTTTCAAGTTTAAGTCTGTCAGGAGCAGAGAGGGCATCCATACCAACGAGGTTTACAATTTCCTGTAATTCAGATTCATCCTGTAAGAGAGACATAAGTCTGCCCCTGAGTTCCATGAAATCCGTAGAAGCGTTTTCTTTGTACCAGTTTGTAAGCTGATCGGTGTAAAGTGAGTAACTTGTCAGCCAGTTTATAGCAGGGAAGTGACGTTTATAAGCGAGTGAAGCGTCAAGTCCCCAGAATACTTTTACGATACGGAGTGTTGCCTGAGAAACCGGCTCGGAAATATCGCCGCCCGGAGGAGAAACTGCGCCGATAACAGAAAGTGCGCCTTCGGTATCTTTTGAACCGCTGACGATAACACGTCCGGCTCTTTCATAGAACTGAGCAAGACGGCTTCCGAGATAAGCGGGATAACCTTCTTCACCCGGCATTTCTTCAAGACGTCCGGACATTTCACGAAGAGCCTCAGCCCAGCGTGATGTTGAATCCGCCATAAGAGCTACTGTATAGCCCATATCTCTGAAATATTCAGCAATCGTTATACCTGTATAAATTGACGCTTCACGTGCGGCAACAGGCATATCAGATGTATTTGCGATAAGAACAGTTCTTTCCATAAGTGAGTTTCCTGTTTTCGGGTCTTTAAGCTCCGGGAACTCATTAAGAACGTCCGTCATTTCATTGCCGCGCTCGCCGCAGCCTATATATACTATTATATCCGCAGCAGCCCATTTTGCAAGCTGATGCTGTACAACTGTTTTACCTGAACCGAAAGGACCCGGAACAGCTGCTACACCGCCCTTTGCAATCGGGAAAAGAGTATCAATAACTCTCTGACCTGTGGTAAGCAGTATATCAGGAGAAAGCTTTCTCTTATAAGGTCTGCCTACACGGACAGGCCACTTTGTCGCCATACAGATATCCTGCTTTTTGCCGTTATTTTCAACAACAGCGACTGCATCATCAATTGTGTAATCGCCCTCTTTTATCTGTCTGACAACACCGCTTATCTTATCCGGTACAAGTATCTTATGAAGTACTGCATGGGTTTCCTGAACTGTACCGATTATGTCGCCCGGCTCAACCTTATCTCCAACTTTGACTGTCGGACAGAAATGCCACTTCTTCTTATGATCCAGTGACGGCACTTCAACACCTCTTGTAAGGTTGTTGCCGACCTGTTTC
>CACXGC010000071.1 GCA_902767155.1 uncultured Ruminococcus sp.
AACAAATAATAAGTCAGCCTTACGGCTGACCGGCAATTCATCCCCGACCTATAGAGGTCGGAGTCTTCTTGCCGCTTTAGGATAAATATTCCTCCTTGGAATTATTATAGTGACTCGGTGCGTATGAAAAAACATACTTACAATATCAAGTATAGTATTTTGTATGTAAAAAGTCAATGAAAAAAATACACCGTTGGATTTGTAAATGTCTAATAAAATAAAAAATCCGACCTTTTTGCGGGTCAGATTTTTTTATCGGCGTTATAATTTTAGAGCCAATCAAATCACGCTTTTCAGGAAGTCCCTGAGACGCTCATTTTTAGGATTGGAGAAAAATTCTTCCGGCGGAGCATCTTCTTTTATATTACCCTCGTCAATGAATATAACTCTCGTTGAAACACCTTTTGCAAAGCCCATTTCGTGAGTTACAACTACCATTGTCATACCGCCCTCGGCAAGCTGGTTCATTATGTTAAGAACTTCGTTTACCATTTCGGGGTCAAGTGCAGATGTAGGCTCGTCAAACAGCATTACTTCCGGATTCATTGCAAGTGAACGGGCAATAGCTACTCTTTGTTTCTGACCGCCGGAAAGCTGTGACGGGTAATTGTCAGCCTTGTCAGCAAGTCCGACTCTTTCAAGAAGTTCCATAGCTTTTTTTTCAGCTTCCGGTTTTGTCATGAGTTTCAGCTTGACAGGTGCAAGCATGATATTTTTCTTGACCGTCATGTTATCGAACAAGTTGAACTGCTGGAATACCATTCCGATTTTCTCACGTACTGCTCTGCGGTCTGTGCCACGGTCAGTAATTTCTTCATCTTTGAAAAATATTCTTCCGCCGGTCGGTTCTTCAAGAAGATTGAGCGAACGTATGAATGTAGATTTTCCGCATCCTGATGGACCTATGATAGAAATTACTTCGCCTTTGTGTATATCTATATTTATCTCGTTGAGAACAACATGATCTCCGAATGACTTCACAAGATTTTCAACTTTTATCATTACTTCCGCTTTGGAAACGGTTTCTTCCTTTTTCAGCTTTTGTGCATCGGCACTTGCAGATGATACTGTTTCGGAAATATCTTTTTTTTGCAGATCTACGGCGTTATCGCTCATTCTTTTTCAGCCTCTTTTCAAGATAGGATACACCTGTCGAAAGCAGGATAACTATTACAAGATAGATAAGTGCAACAGCAATAAGGGGAATGAAAGCCTCATATGTGACGCTTCGTATAATATCGCCGCCTCTTGTCAGATCCATAAGACCAATATAACCGGAAATGGAAGTCTCTTTCAGAAGGGAAATGAATTCATTTCCGAGAGCCGGCAGAATATTCTTGAACGCCTGCGGAAGAATGACGTGTATCATGGTAGATGAGAATCTCAGACCAAGACTTTTTCCGGCTTCAAACTGACCGTTGTCTATTGACATGATACCGGAACGTACAACTTCGGAGACATAGGCGGCTGAATTGAGACCAAATGCAATAACTGCAACAAAAACCTTGTCGATATTGACCGAAGCAAAAATTACGTAGTAGATAATGAGCAGCTGAACCATAACAGGAGTACCACGTATTATGGTTATATACAGCTTTGCGATGACATTCAGCACAGGCAGAGTGCCGTTTTTATCATGTGCCACACGTATTATTGCAAGCAGGAAACCGAGCGCAAGACCGATAAGCATTGCAAGCCCTGTAATAATAAGTGTGTTTTTCAGACCGTTAAGAAGATACATCCAGCGGTCATCCTTGACAAAATTAAGATACAGCCTTTCAACAAATGTCGGAGTTGAATTATCATTGCTGTTTACAGAAGATGTCAGAGCGGCGGCGGCTTCTTCCTGCTTGTTGCAGATGATTATTACCTGACTGGATTTTGCATAATTGTCAGAGAAATTTATCATCTGCTTTCTGTCCTCAGTAACGGTAAATCCGGCGATACCGATATCAGCCTTTCCGGAATTTACCGCACCGATTATGGAATCAAATTCCATATCCTCGACTTTAAGCACAAGACCAAGCTTGTCAGCAATTGCTCTGCCGATTTCTACATCAATTCCCACTATTTCCTGACCGTCATAATATTCATACGGAGGGAACTGGGCGTTTGTTGCCATTACAAGAGTCTTTCCGTTTGAAACGACCTGTTTGTAATGATATTTTCCACGCTCAATTTCCTTTTCGGGAATATAGCTTTTCATTATACTGTCAAGAGTACCGTCTTCTCTCAAAATTTTCAGGGCGTCGTTAACTTGCTTGAGCAGTTCGGGTTTGTCTTTTGAGATAACGGCAGCATAATCTTCATCAGTAAATTTATCGTCAAGAATTACAAGGCTCTTACTGTTTGACGAAACAAATGCTTTTGCCGTCTGTTCGTCAATTATAACACAGTCGATTTTGCCCTGTTTCAGTGCAAGAATAGCGTCAGCACCCTTGTTATACTCTTCGACAGTAGCATCTTTTACGTCTTTCGCATAGATAGCACCTGTTGTACCAAGCTGAACACCGATTCTTTTTCCTTTTATGTCGTCCACGCTTTTTATTGACTGTTCCTGCTTCTGAGAATTTTCTTCCGCAGCAAAAACGCAAAGGCTGAAAATACTCATAAGAGCGGCTGCCATAAGCAGGACGGCAATTAATTTTTCTAATCTTTTCATTGGTTACGACTCCTGCGTATTACAGCGGCAAATCATTTTTTGACAATGATAACCTGTTTTGAATTTGCATAGCTGTCGGAGAAGTTTATCATTTGTTTTCTGTCCTCTGTGACGGTGAAGCCGGCGAGACCTATATCAGCTTTTCCGGAGCTTACTGCGTTTATAATGGAATCGAATTCCATATCCTCAATAGTGAGAACTTTGCCCACCTTATCAGCAACAGCACGTCCGATTTCTACATCAATGCCGACTATCTCATTTGACTCGTAAAACTCATACGGGGGGAACTGTGCATTTGTAGCCATTACAAGTTTGTCGCCGCTTGTTACAGTCTGAGTATAGTGATAGCTGCCTTTTTCTTCTCCGTCAGCCGGAATATAGCTTGAAACTATCTTGTCGAGTGTGCCGTCTGCCTTAAGTTCTTCAAGAGCTTCATTTACTTTCTCAAGGAGTTCTGCATTATCTTTCTTTATAACAGCGGCATAATCTTCGTTAGCAAATTCTTCATCGAGTATTTTGAGATTATCATTCTGTGAAACGAAAACTTTTGCTGGCTGTTCGTCTATGATAACACAATCAACTTTGCCCTGACTGAGAGCCATTATTGCATCTGCGCCCTTGTTGTACTCTTCAACAGTAGCATTTTCTACATCCTTTGCATAGATAGCGCCTGTTGTACCAAGCTGAACACCGATTTTCTTTCCTACAAGATCGTCAGCTGTTTCAATAGCGGCAGTTTTTGCTGAATCATCAGCACTTTTTGATGTGTCGTTTTTCTGGTCAGAACATCCTGCAAAAATACCTGCTGCCAGAGCTGCTGCCGAAAGAACAGCAATTGCTTTTCTCATTGTCTTCATAATTTATAATTCTCCCTTTAAATATATTTGACTATAAAGTCATTAATAGAAAACATTATAGCATATTGCGTATGAACAATTATGAACAAATTGTTAACAATTCGTTGCGGTATGTGCATATTGTCAAAATGGGAAAAAATTGTCATTTTTTTTATGGTCTTTGTACATTGACAATTGTACAATTATGTCATAGAATTGACTTATTATCATATTTTCAGGGAAGGAAGTATTATTTTGAGAAAAAAATACCTGTTGATAGACTCCGAAAACATCCAGAACAGGCTTTTTGAGATAATTGACTCATCAAAAAAATCTGACAAAATCATTATATTCTATACGGTTCACCACTCCGGAAAATTGGAAGAGTATATGAAATCTCAGCATTTTTTAAGAAGTATTGAGTTTGTTGAGTGTATGTCCGGAACAAATGCATTGGATTTGCAGCTTATAGGTGTGCTGTCATATCTTATTCAGAAACACCCGAAAGCGGACTATACTATCTATTCAAGCGACAAGGGTTTTCGTACTGCCATGAAATACTGGCAGAGTCGTCATGTTAATGTTGATGTGATAAGTTTTCTCAAACCGGTAGTCGGTGCTGACGCATTCGAGTTCCCGGCACCTGCTACCATTGAAAAACCATCCACCGAAAAAAAGAAAAAAAAGAAAAAAGCTGTGGCAAATGTGGAAAAGTGCGAAGTAAAACCTGATGCTGAGAAAATAAAGCCTGCTGTGACCGAAGAAATACCCAAAGAAAATAAATCGGCAGAGGATGACAGCAAACCGCTAAACGATAGCGGATATATAAGGGAAATATGCCGTTCGGTACAGGCAAATGACCTCTCTATGATACACAGAGTGCTGACACTCGGATTCGGTACGGACGGAATAAAGGAAGCTTACAACAAATTTAAGAAAGATGCTGCATATCGTGAAGCAATGTCAAAGCTGTATTATCCTACAAAAGAGCAGCGTGTAAAGGCGCTCATGCAGACGGCTTTGAGATTTAATTCTTTCGACAAGAATATAGCTGACGAGATCTGTAAGATAATTGACGATAAAGGACTTGAAAATATGCAGCAGGTCTACCTCAGTTTCATACAAAAAATGCCCGGCTCTATTGGTGACAGACAGAATATATACAAAGTTGTGAAACCTTATTTCCCTATACTTGAAAACCTCTGATTTGCACATGGATTTCTTTTGTGAAACAATGTCAAGTATTCTTGACATATTCCCAGTTGCGTGTTATCATTTGGAACGAAAGAAATTTTTGAAGAAGTGACTGGAAAATGAGGAAGGGAAAGTTTTTTTGGCGGTTATCTTTGCCGCAATGTTGATTTTTTCGGCGTGTTCAGAAAATGATGCGGAAAAGAATACTGCCGCTGAGACAAGCAAAAAATTTCAGGCTCGACCTGTTATGGCGGAAGAATATAAAAAGACAGAGTTTGAAAAAAATGTGTCGGAAGTTTCAGCTTTTGAAAAGGTTCTGACCGATATATCGGAATGTACGGTTGTTGTGAAAAACAAAACTTATGCTGATAAGTTTACCGAACCGTATATCTGTGTTACCTGCCATGAAGAAGTGCTTCAGCGTGACAAAGACTACATAGTTTCGTTCGATTGTAAAGAAAACAGTACTTCGGGACATTTTGCCCTTACGATTACAATGACAGGCGACTATAAAGGCAGTGTTGTTAAAGAGTATAACATCCGTCCGGTGGGAACTTCGCTGACAAGTTTTGACAATAAGGTTACAAGCATAACACTGCATTGGCTGCCACGTTCCCAAAGTGCAGACGGATATGAAATAGCATATTCTGATGAAAACAGCAGTAATGACTGGCACAGCGTTTTTTCAGACGGTGCGGATACGGACAGCTTTCTTCTTGACGAACTGCCTGAAAATACTGTGTATAAAATAAAGATGCGTTCGTATAAAAATTCCGGCGAGGATAAAATTTTTTCCTCGTGGAGTGAACCGCAGAAAGTATGTACCAAACCTGTTGAAGTCCGTGACGGAGCAACATACATTGATGACATACTGATAGTAAACAAAACATATGCTTTGCCGAGGGATTTCGGGAACGGACTGGACAGTGAGGCACTTGATGCATTTTATCCTAAAGCGGCAAGAAGACTCCGACCTCTATAGGTCGGGGATGAATTGCCGGTCAGCCGTAAGGCTGACTTATTATTTG
>CACXGC010000072.1 GCA_902767155.1 uncultured Ruminococcus sp.
AAAAATGCTGACGGTTCAACGCTGAAAACCGATACCGTTGAATACGGAAAAACTCCGTCTTACAGCGGTACGCCCACAAAGGCAGGAAACGCACAATACAGCTATACATTCAGCGGTTGGTCACCTGCAATTACAAGCGTGACAGGAAATCAGACTTATACGGCACAGTACAGCAGTACCGTCAATAAGTACACAGTTACTTGGAAAAACGGTGATACCACGCTTGAAACCGATACCAATGTATCTTATGGAGCAACACCGACTTATAACGGTGCAACGCCGACAAAGGCAGGCAATTCAAAATATACCTATGCTTTCAATGGATGGACACCGAATGTTTCTGCGGTAACAGGAGACGTAGAATATAGTGCAACATTCACTGTCACCCCAAAAAGCTACACTGTCACCTACAAGGTTGACGGCGAAACCTACGGCAATGTTGATACCGTTGCTTACGGTACGGCTCTGACAGCCCGTGAAGCACCCACAAAAACAGGCTATACATTCAGCGGTTGGAGCGAGATCCCCGCAACGATGCCCGATGAAAATGTTGTTATCACGGGTACATTTGCACAGAACAACTATAATATTGCAATCTCTGACAGCATAGCAAGAGGCTCGGTTTCATCAGATAAAGATACTGCACATTTTGACGATAAAGTCACCTTGACTGTTGTTCCCGAAAATGGGTATTCTGTAAAAAGCATAACAGCAGGAAGTGCAGAGGTAACAAAAAATGCTGAAGGCACTTACTCGTTCACCATGCCTGCGGAAAATGTGACCGTAAATGCGGAGTTTGTCAAAAAAGTCTCTGCTAAGGCTGCTACCTGCACCGTGAACGGCAATATTGAGTATTACGAAAGCTCGAACGGCAAGCTCTATACCTTGAAAGACGGCGTTTATACAGAAATTTCGGAAAATGATACCGTTATTGAAGCAACAGGTCACAGCTACGGCGAACCCGTATGGACTTGGGCAGAGGATCACAGTTCGGCAAGTGCCAAATTTACCTGCACTAAGAGCGATAATGAGGAAACGATAGAAGCTGTTGTTACATCTGAAACAGTAGCTCCGACTTTTGAAGCTGATGGCAAGATCGTTTATACGGCAAAGACAACTATCAACGGCACAGAATACACCGACACTAAAAAAGTCGCTATTCCCAAAAAGGTTCTTGTTGCAACAGTCGGTGATGAAAAATACGATTCGCTGAAAGCGGCTGTCGATGCGGCAGACGGTGATGAAGTGGTTGTAGTGTATGCCAATGTGAATAAGCCTGATGTTGATCTTGGCTACGATACGACTTATGGCTGCTATAACAACGACATTGAAATAGATCTGAATGGTCATACAGTTACATTCGGAACGATTGCGACAAATAATAGTCTCACAGTAAAAAATGGTACGCTTAATTGTGAAATCAACAATGTAAGCAACTATAATGCCGTACTCACGCTTGATAATGCGACACTAAATACTCCAGAACCGGAAGATGAATATAGTCAGGGCATTTCTTGGATGGCAGGTCGTGTTGATATTAAAAATGGCAGTACGCTTGTTCTTAAAGGTAATGCTTATTTCGGCGGTTGGTATGATCCCTTTGTTCTCAATATTGATGAAACATCAAGTGTAATAATGAATAACGTATTGCTGTCAGGCAGCAATGAGGAAGCCGTTATCGCAGAATTTAGTAAGTATCTGCCTGACGGGTATGCTTTCGGCTATGATGACGAAGCGTATTCGTATAGAATTAAAAATGCTGAGGGAAATGTTGTGACTGAGGCTGTTACACTCGGAATGCCTAAAAAGACCGACATTTCCTCCGCCAAGATAACTCTTTCCGACAACAGCTTTGAATATGACGGCAATGCAAAGACAGTCACATACACTGTTACACTCGATGGTAAAACTCTGGTCAATGGTACAGACTTCACCTTTGAGGGTGATACGACAGCAACCGATGCAGGCATTTATATCGTAAAGGTTAAAGGTATCGGAGATTACGCAGGCGAAGCCAAAACCACATGGAAGATCGTTCCTCCTGCTATTACGGTTACGATCAACGAAAAGCCTATAACACAGGCTTACGATTACAACAAGTCACTTACTGTAACAGCACCCGAAGCAGAAAGCGGAATGAAATTCTCTCATTGGGAAGTAAACGGCAAGGCTGTCAGCTACTCTGCAACATACAGCTTTATCGTCAAGGAAAGCGTTGATCTTGTTCCTGTCTATGTCCGAGATGACGACATTGTTGAACAGCAGGCTGTTTTGAACTTGAAAACTTCACAGACTACCTACAACGGCAAAAATGCTATTAAGTATACATTCACGCACAGTATTCCCGATGGTTACACGGTCAAGGAAGTAGGTTTGCTTTATGCTACCAACAAGCTTGCAGGTGCTGACACAACTAAGTCCGGCTATGCAACTGTAAACCTCGTTGACAACAAGGATTTCGGTGTTGCTGATGTTGAAAGTGCAGTCAAGAACAACACAAGCGGCAAGGTCAAGAAGTATGTTGCAAGCTATAAGAAGCTGAACGGTACTGTTACATTCTCTTATGCTCTTGGTGCTAACACAACAGCTTATACCTATGCAGTCGGCTATGTTAAGGTTGAAAAAGATGGTATTGAGCAAACACTGTACACTAATTTTGTTGCAACTGATTATAAAAGTGCAAACAACTAAAGTATGAAAGGAAAAACACAATCATGAATAAGAAATATACTACTCCTGAAATGGACATTACCGAGTTTGATGTTGAAGATGTTATCATGACAAGTCCTGCTGGCGGCGATGATAACGGAGAAGATCCCGGAGATGATGATGATGATATCTAATCAAAATATGTAATAACTAAGCGAACGGCAGGCGGCGGTCACGCTGTCCTGCCGTTTTGCTTTAATAAGAACCAAAATAAAACAAACATACAAAATAGCCGGAAAAATAATCGGGATAGATTTCCTCTATAAACAAGTACATGACTGCGGCAATCATCCGGATGATTGTTTGGTTATTTCTTTTACATACGGATATCCTTACGGCAGTCGTCTGTTATGGCAAAATTCAGTTTCATTTTATTCATTCTGTACTTTTGCAGTATAAAACATAAGAACAAGTTTTCAACTGTTCAAATGGTCGTTTCACGCAGAATTCGGTCATCTCACGCAGAATTGGTTGTATTTTTTCTTAAGTATGCTAAAATATTAGGCGAAAAATCAGCTTGATACCTTAAGATTTATACCTTAAGATTTTTCTTAGATAAATCATTTTACACCAGTTTCCAATATTTTGAAAAGTAAAAGAGCTTATAGAGGGAAAGAAGCAAAAGCGAGTACATTTTTTGATGATATGCAG
>CACXGC010000073.1 GCA_902767155.1 uncultured Ruminococcus sp.
ATAATAAGTCAGCCTTACGGCTGACCGGCAATTCATCCCCGACCTATAGAGGTCGGAGTCTTCTTGCCGCTTTAGGATAAAAAAATGATTTGCTACAGACAGCTTACTGTCAGAACTGCAAATATCATGCTGCAAAAATCTGCGGCTAAAGCTGCCGGAACTGTACAGCCGGTTTTTTTGAGTCCTGCCGCACCGTAATATACAGCAATTGCATAAAATGTTGTTTCTGTCGAGCCTGCCATAACCGAGGCTATCATGCCGATTTTGTTATCAGCGCCGTGTTGTTCCAGAATTGATGACAGAACCGCAAAAGAGCCGCTTCCGGATATGGGGCGTATCAGTCCGAGCGGAAGTATTTCCGAAGGTATGCCGACAGCGTTACATACAGGGGAGAGGACAGTTGTCATTATATCAAAAAAGCCTGATGCACTCAGCATACTTACCGCAAGAACAAGACCAATCAGTGTCGGTGCTATAGATATAAGCGAGGATATGCCTTCTTTTGCACCCGAACAGAAACATCCGAAAAGATCTGTCTTTTTGACTGCACCATATACAAGTATGGCGAAAATAATAAATGGTACTGCATAGATTCCGACTTTATCCATTTTTCGCCCCCCTTACAGTACCAAATATCTGTACGGCGATAATGCCGATTATAAGTGCTCCGAAAGATGTTAGCCATATATAGGGCAGAATACTGTACGGTTCGGCACTTCCGACAGCCTTTCGCAGTGCTGCTATTGTTGCCGGTATCAGCTGTATTGACGCTGTGTTCATTACTACAAACATTATCATGGAACGGTTTGGCGTATCAATAAGATTATTGGTACGCTGCATTTCTTTCATGGCTTTTATTCCAAGCGGTGTGGCGGCATTTCCAAGACCGAGAATATTTGCTGTTATATTTGCGCTGACAGCCTGCATTGCCGGACTTTCGGGCTCATATTCGGGCATGAGCCTTTTAAGCAGCGGACTCAGCAGTTTTGAAATACCTTCCGTGACACCGCTTTTTTCGGCAATTTTCATTATGCCCGACCACAAACTCATAACGCCTGCCATTGAAATAATCAACTGAATTGCTTTGTCTGTTCCGTCTGTTACAGCTGCTGTAAGATATTCCATTCGTCCGGTTATGATTGAACAGACAACGCTCAAAATTATCATTGCGAACCATATTATACTCAACATTCAGTTTGCCCCCGATGTACAAAGTTGTATGACAAAAATACCAATTTTTGCATATTTTATTTTTGTGAGTTTTTCATTCATGACATTTTTTTATTTGCCTGAGAGTATTATATTCCTAATGATAATATATCGGATTTTTTTCTTTATTCTCATATTAGTGGTATATGGAAACGGTTGCAGGCAAAATCTCATTTTTGAGATAATGTCATTTTTGTACAATATACCATTTTTGACAATATTCGACAAAATATGCTATATATGCCAGTTGCAGCCGTATTACGGACTTTTGACAAATTTCTTATAATTGTGATACAGATTATAATAATTCTAAAAATATTTTATAATTTTTACCATTTTTTCCAAAATATCTATTGACAAATCGTGCCTTTTTATAGTACTATTTAAGTACAAAATAAAGGGCGTATATCCGGTCGTCCTGGAAGATAGGGAGGTATACATTATGAGAGCTATCGGATGCGTAAGACAGATTGACAAGTTAGGAAGATTGGTGCTCCCCTCAGACATCAGAAAGTCGCTGAACATTGTTAACGGTGTCGATTCAGTAGAGTTCTTTGTAGACAATGACAGCGTCATAATTAAGAAATATCGTCCTGCTTGTGTTTTCTGCAAGTCTGATGAGAACATTCAGAGTTTCAAAAATCAGACTGTGTGCCAGTCGTGCTTGAATGAGCTTAAGGCTGAATGAATCATTATGATTGTGGCACTATCTAAGAGAAATTTCCCGGCATACTTCGTTCCCCCTTGAACAACTGGTTCATAAAAATTAATCGTAGGGATAAGTCATTTGGCTTATCCCTATTGATTTTTTTTCGGGCATTTAATATAATCAAAGTTGTTCGTAAGCATAAAACATCGGGAAACTATAACTGATGTGAATATTAAAACGCATCTGAGTTTCTCGGAAAGGAGAGTAAACATGAAATTGAAAGAATTATTGCAGCAAAATCATCCCGTTCTTACAGATGGTGCGATGGGAACTTATTTCACACAAATAACTTCCGTAGGTTCGGACAGATGTGAAAAATACAACGTAATTTCTCCGGAAATAATAGCACGTATCCATAAGGAATATATAGAAGCCGGAGCAAAAATACTCAGAACAAATACTTTCTCGGCAAATACAGCGGCACTTGGAGTGGATTATCCGGAACTGAAAAAAATATTGTCCGCCGGTTTTCGTATTGCAAATGACTGTGCAAAAGACAATGCAGTTGTTTGTGCCGATATAAGTGCTTTGTACGACTTGCCGGACGGACATGACGATATAGAAAAAGAATATCGTTTCATAGCAGATTGCTTTATCGAAGAGGGGGCTTCTGTTTTTATTTTTGAAACATTGTCAGACCTCGATACGGTTATTCCGGCAATAGACTACATTATAAGCTGTGTTCCCGATGCGGAAATAATAGTATCGTTTACACTTCTTCCGGACGGGAAAACACGTTCGGGATTGCCGTGGACAGCTATTGCAGAATCGGTGACTCAAAATAAACATAAGCTGACTGCGGTTGGTCTGAACTGCGGCAGCGGTGCTGCACAGCTTTATCCGAATGCAGTTCCCTTTTTCTCTTATATTCAGCAAAACACTGATTTATTCACCATGATAATGCCAAATGCCGGATATCCGTCTGTTGTAAACAGGCGTACAGTTTTCCGTAATGCGCCGGCATATTTTGCTGAACAGACAACAAGATTCGTTCCGCATAACATTTCGGCTCTCGGCGGCTGCTGCGGTACGACACCGGAATATATAAATCTGCTTGGGAAAGCAATAAGCGGTGAGAAATCCGAACCTGTACGAATGATAAATTATAACACCGCCGGAAAATTACAAAGCAGTTTTTCGTCGAAACTCGCCGGTGATAAATTCATAATTGCTGCGGAACTGGACCCGCCAAGTAATGCGGATTTTACCAAGCTTTTGAAAGCTGCCGAAATATTAAAAAACAGCGGCGTTGATATCATAACTGTATCAGATTCGCCGCTTGGTCATGCAAAAGCTGATTCTGTAATATGTTCGGCACGTATAATGCGTGAAACGGGTATCGAAACACTTCCGCATATATGCTGCCGTGACAGAAATATAAATGCTTTGCGTTCTATACTCATGGGGGCGCACAGTGAGGGAATACGTGCAGTATTAGCTGTTACCGGCGACCATATCGCCGAAACGGACAGGGGTATTATAAAGCCTGTTTTCAATTTGGACTCCACAAAACTTATGTCCCTTGTAAGTGAAATGAACAAGGATATTTTTGCTGATGCGCCTATAATAATCGGCGGAGCTTTTGACCCTGCGGTTGCCAATCCCGAATTTGCCCTGAAACGTCTTGAAAGGAAAGCGGTCTGCGGTGCAAAATTTGTCCTGACACAGCCTGTTTTTACAGACCATGCTATTGAATGTCTGAAAGAAGCCAAAAAAAGGGATATCCGTGTACTTGCGGGAATAATGCCGATGGTCAGCTACCGCAATGCGAGCTTTATGCAGAATGAGGTGCCGGGAATGGTGATACCGGACAATCTTGTACAGCGTTTTTCGCCTGATATGACACGTGAGGAAGCAGAAGAAACCGGTATATCAATTGCTGTGGAACTGGCAGAAAAAGTTATTCCGTATGTTGACGGATTGTATTTTATTACGCCGTTCAACCGTGCAGGCGTTATTAAGAGAACCATAGAGAGACTGCGCAGATAAAAAATAAAGTGCAAAACGCAGCCGTAATACCGACTGCGTTCTGCACAAAAGGAAGGGATAATGAAAAAACAACATATACTCGTGTTCTGAAATCAACATCCCCTGAAATAAGGGATGACTTAAACCTGTAGATATATTAGCATACATTTTTGTGTTTTTCAATAGTATTTTTCAATTTATGATAAAGTTTTTATAAAATATACAAAACTGTATGTTTTTTTTTGGCATTGTTTACAAATACAAGTACACACGAAAAATATTTTTCGTAAACATATGATTGACGTATTTTTCGAATTGAGTTATAATACTATAATAGGTTGATGTGTTTTGACTTGCTAAAGGAAGGAGAGTTTTGAAAATGAGTATGGGTAAAATCCTTGTGGTTGACGATGATATAAACATCTGTGAACTTCTGAGATTGTATATAGAAAAAGAGGGCTTTGAAGTTATCATAGCAAATGACGGCGGTCAGGCTATTACAAAATTCAAGACGGAAAAGCCTAATCTCGTTATGCTTGATATAATGCTTCCTGTCTTTGACGGATGGCACGTGTGCCGTGAAATACGCAAAACTTCACAATGCCCGATAATCATGCTTACTGCAAAGGGTGAAGTGTTTGATAAAGTTCTCGGTCTGGAACTTGGTGCGGATGACTATGTGGTAAAGCCTTTTGAGACAAAGGAGATTGTTGCACGTATAAAGGCTGTTCTGCGCCGTTTTGGAGATCAGTCACCGACAAAAGAAGTTCAGTCCGGAATGAAAGAGGTTAGCTATGACAAGCTTGTGATAAATCTTTCAAACTATGAACTCAGGGTAAATAATGAACAGATAGATACTCCGCCCAAAGAACTTGAACTTATATATTACCTTGCAAGCAATCCTAACAGGGTATTTACAAGAGATCAGCTTCTTGATGAGGTGTGGGGATTCGATTATTACGGCGATTCACGTACAGTTGACGTTCATGTAAAAAGACTGCGTGAAAAACTTGAAGGCGTATCCGATAAATGGGCATTAAAGACCGTATGGGGAGTAGGTTATAAATTTGAAGTTAGGGAGTAGTTTTTCTGTTGTCAAAGGATTCTTTCAGCCGGTTGTTGATAAGATAAAACCGTTTATTCCGACAAGAGTATACTATAAACAGTCTCTGTTCATAAAGTATCTTAGTTTCAGTCTGGTCATAGTTTTTCTGAGCTTTCTTGCATTGGGTGTGATTCTTACTGTCGTTATATCCAATTTCTGGACAAATCAGCAGATGGGCGAGGTTGAAGCAAAAGCAACATATCTTTCGGAATATATTCCGAATTATATAAGGGTTAACAGTCCGGCTACGGGAAGGGATGCGGAATTTTATTATGATGACCCTGATGGCCGTCTGCTTGAAGTGCTTGATACTATGGCGGTAGAAAATAATCTTGACATAATGATAGTCAATCCTGTGAGCCGTGTGGTAAAAGCTGCCGGAAGCGGGCAGAGTGTTCTTGAAGACCATATAATTGACCCGTCAGTGACAAATGCGGCTATGGACAACGGAAAATATTCAGCTAAAGGAAATCTGAACGGTATTTATCAGAATGACCGCTATATAGTCGCTGTTCCTCTGTACTTCAATCAGTATTCCGGAAAGGTAAAGACCTTTTTTGTCGGTTCTGTAGTTGTTACTTCCGACCCGAATGATATGTCGAATGTTATGGATATTGTTACCCGTCTTTTCATTCTTTCGGCAGTGGCTGCTTTGTTCCTTTCGATCCTTGCTATCAGTATTTTCTCCTATAACATGGTAAAACCGCTTAAACAGATGGCTATTGCCGCAAAACAGTTCGGTAAGGGTAATTTTTCCGTAAGAGTTGCCGAAAGTACAAATGATGAAATTGGTGAACTTGCAGTGGCTTTCAATAATATGGCGGAATCGCTTTCGTCTTCTGAAATTACCAGAAAAAGCTTTATTGCGAATGTTTCACATGAACTGAAAACTCCGATGACGACTATTTCCGGATTTATTGACGGCATACTTGACGGTACTATACCGCCTGAAAAACATTCATACTATCTCGCAATTGTATCGGAAGAAGTAAAACGTTTGTCAAGACTTGTACACTCTATGCTGAATCTGTCGAGAATTGACAACGGTGAACTGAAAATCAATTACCAGACTTTTGACCTTGCCAATGTCCTGATAAATGTCGTTATAACATTTGAACAGGAAATATACAAGAAAAATATAGATATCAGAGGACTTGACAGCATTACTCCAAAGAATGTTTACGGAGATAAGGATCTTTTGCATCAGGTTGTGTACAATCTGATAGAAAATGCTGTTAAATTTACAAACGACGGGGGGTATATCGAGTTTAACATATACGAGAATTCCGAACAGACTGTTTTTGTCATAAAAAACAGCGGACAGGGTATAAAAAAAGCCGAAATTCCGCTTGTATTCGACAGATTTTATAAAACCGACAAGTCACGAAGCAAAGATAAAAAGGGACTTGGACTCGGTTTGTTCCTTGTACGCAGTATCATACGCAAGCATGGCGGAGATATTACCGCTACAAGTGAGTATGAAGAATATACCGAGTTCCGTTTTGATATTCCGAAAAAACAGGATAAATAAAAACTTTATGAGTAGGGGAGAGGAAAAATGCCGGAATCTTTTGAGAATAATTTTGACAATGTACCCGAAAATATTTATCAGCCGGCTGCCGAGCCGTCATCGTATGATGTGCCGCCGGTATCACAGTCTGACAATAAACCTCAGCAGCCTGTATATCTTCCATATTATTCGCCCCAGTTTATATATTCAATTTACGGCACACCTTCGCCAAAGCCATCGGGTCATAAAAGAACAGTAAAAGCTTTTCTGACCTGGGCAGGCTCTCTTATGGCAATCTTTGCGGTTGCTATAACATTGTTTGTGATTTCCGACATGGGAGAAAAAGTTTCCGAAAAGGGTATTCCAAAAGGCGGAAAGGCGGAAAGTTCCACGATTGAACAGAAAAAGCTCCCGGCCGCACCTGATGCGAAACCAAGTGAGGACGGACCGCAGATATCATCTGTCGAAACGCCTGAAAGTATGTCTGATGAGACAAAAATTGCCAATGAAGTGTATAACAAGGTTTCTGAGTCGATAGTCTGCATAACTTCATACGAATCAGGAAAAGATTATACTCTTGACGCAGTTGGCGAGGGTTCCGGAATCATTATCAGCGAAGACGGATATATCGCTACAAACAGTCATGTTGTTGATGATTCCAAAAAAACAGGTGTAATGGTAACTCTTTGGAACGATAAACAGTATTTGGGAACAGTAATCGGTGTTGATGAAAAAACAGACCTTGCTGTTATAAAAATTGATGCCAAGAACCTTAATCCGGCAGAGTTTGCCGATTCCGATACGCTTCGGGTCGGACAGCAGGCTTTTGCTATAGGAAATCCGGGCGGTTCGGCTTTTTCAAATTCCATGACAAAAGGTGCTATATCTGCACTTAATCGAATACTCAGCAGCGGATATGTTCGCTACATACAGACGGATGCCGCAATTAATCCGGGAAATTCCGGCGGCGCACTGATAAATGAACACGCTCAGGTTATAGGCATTAATACAGCAAAACTTGCAGCAGTCGATTTTGAAGGAATGGGCTTTGCTATTCCGAGCAATACGGTCATGGAAATAGTAAACAAGCTTATACGCTACGGTTATGTCAATGACAGGGGTACTCTTGGTATTGAGGGACGAAGCTGCACTTTATATATGTCAAAGGCAAATAATATACCTCAGGGTATGATGATAACAAAAATAAGAAGTGACAGTCCGCTTGCAAAAACCGATGCGAAAAAAGATGATATCATAACTGCCGTTAATGGAGTGACTATCACTTCTTCGACGGAAATGATCGACGAAATGAAAAAATATAAGCCGGGCGATGAAATAATACTGACAATGTACCGTCCGGCATCATCAAAGAGTGAAACTGCGTACAGCTTTACAGTAAAAGTCAAACTTATTCCTGACACAAGTTCGGAATCGGATGAAGATGACTGACAAAAAATACTCCCTTTTTTAATGTCATTACGACAGACGAAAAAGGGAGCTTTTTTGGCAAAAATAAATCCCCCTGCTGCATGAGCAACAGAGGGTGAGATGCTGGTGACCGGACTTGAACCGGTACGGTATAAATTACCGAGGGATTTTAAGTCCCTTGCGTCTGCCGATTTCGCCACACCAGCGAATGAAAACGATTACCCGTATACTATAACATTTTTTGTTTCAAAAATCAAGTGTTTTTTCAACTCGTCGGGACAATAATTTTCAGAAATTTATCTGTGTGCAAAATGAAAGAATCGGAAATGATTATGAAAAAAATGATGACAAAATATGGCTGATGTAGTATAATTACACCAGTTTCCAAGTTTTAAGGAAATAAAAAAGTAAATTACTCTCGAAAAGGTGTAAAATGGTAAGTGACCAAACAAACCGTTTGTAACCTGAAGGGAGTAATTCACATGAAGTCATTATAC
>CACXGC010000074.1 GCA_902767155.1 uncultured Ruminococcus sp.
GTTTCTGTTTTTGCCGAGCCAGCAGAGAATCGCAACAATTACGGTAAAAGCAGAAACATAAATACCAATAGCAGCGATAACAGCGGTTTTATTCATTTCCGGAACAGTATCGGGGAATCTTTCATAATATTTTTTTGCATCATAGCCCCTTGTTGCGATAAGAAACAGAAGCAGTACTGTTACGATTGTGGTAATGACGGCCTGAACAGGCGGTGTCGGTATTGCCAAAGTAACAAGATAATAAATTCCGACTGTGACAAGACCGATGATCGAAACAGGGAATAACCCGACAAGACTTACCTTTAGTACATTTGCGCCGAGAACCATGATACCGAAAGTAACAGCCAGCAGCAAAAATATGGTATTGAGCCACGGAGCTTTTAAACACATAAAAATCAATTCGGTCGTGATTCCTGTAAAGATACTATAACCCAAATAAATCACAAAGCAGCTTGCTGTTTTATGTTTATTCACAAATCGTGCCAGAAGATAACCAACACCGATATGAACAAATAAAATCGTGACGATCAGTCCTGCACCGATTTGTGTAAGCATTTTGTTGTCGAGCTGAATCAGTGACACAAGCAGTGAAGTGATATAAGCAGTAGTCAATCCAAGAAGCATATGTGCATAAATTTTTCCGGCAAACCTTGACAATTCCATGCCTGCTGTTTTGATAACAGCTTCGGGTTCGCTTTGTCGGTTTTGGAATGTCTGAAAGGTCTGCACCTGATTATTCTGTGCATGGTCATATTGTTCTTCCTCAATGCCGGTATAAAACGGATTGCTGTTCTGTTTGATATTGTAGTTCTCTTTGGGATCGGGCATAAAATAGCCGGCGGTTTGCTGTCGTTTTTCTACAGGAGTGGGGAAGGGATTGACATCTGCACCTGCATTGCCGTAATAGCCTCTGTAGAACTGTGCATTATTTGGCGGTCGGTTTTTCGTGTAGGTTTCGTCAAAGCCCGAATTATCGTAATAGCCTTGAAATCCCATAAAATCCGGATCATCGGGTGAATTCTGAAAACTGATGTTGTATAATAAAACTTGACACAACGAAGTCAAAAAAATAGAATAGAGAACAAGAAAGGTTGTGTCAAAAATGAGTGAACAAAGAAAGTATGATGAAGAATACAAGGTGGAGGCAGTGAAGCTTGCCAATAGGATAGGAAGTGGAAAAGCGGCAGAAGAATTAGGAATACCGAAAGGAACCCTGTATGGCTGGATGGTGAGAGCAAAGAAAGGCTATATTGACCTGGGCAAAGGAAGTCAGACACCGGAGGGTGCAATGAGCCTTGTAGAGGAGTTGAACACCCTGAGAAAGAAAAACAAAGAGCTGGAGAAAGCAAATAAGCGTTTGCAGGAGGAAAATGAAATTTTGGCAGAAGCAACGGCTTTTTTCGCAGCGAGCCGTCGGAAGTCGGGAAAAACGAACGGTTAAAGTTCATAGATATCAAGACGGAAGGCGGCTCAGTAAAGGGAAAAACGGCGATGTATTGCCGGGTACTCAGAGTCAGCAGGCAAGCATTCTATGCTTATCTTGAAAATAAAGATAAACCATGGAAATATGAAGACCTGGTTAAGGTTATGGAAGAGATTATTGCTGAGGATGAGTGTAATGACACTTACGGCAGAGAAAGAATGTACATGGCGTTAAAGCTGAAAGCTCCAAAGGGAGTAAAGATCCCTTGCGAAGGTACCGTTCGTAAAATCATGCAACAGCTTGGACTGATCCATAAACCGAGAAGAAAGCCGAACGGGATCACGAAAGCTGATAAGCAGGCGAGAAAATCCGATGATTTGATTAAGCGTGACTTCACATCCGATAAGCCGCTTGAAAAGGCAATTACAGATATTACCGAAATACCTGCGAAGGATGGTAAACTCTATGTTTCAGCGATATTTGACTGCTTTGATGCTGCCGTGATCGGGCTTTCAATGGCAAATCATATGCGTGCCGAACTATGTGTTCAAACGCTTAAAAATGCCTGCATAAGCTATCCTTTGCTGCGTGGAGCTATTATCCATTCCGACAGGGGAAGTCAATACACAAGCACAAAATATCGTACAGTAATTGGCAAATATCACATTCGCCAGAGCATGAACAGTGCCGGCGGCCGCTGCCATGATAATGCACGTTGTGAAAGTATGTGGGCCA
>CACXGC010000075.1 GCA_902767155.1 uncultured Ruminococcus sp.
ATTATTATCGCCGCTTGGCTTGTTTATTTATTGATTGGAATTGTTGGCGGTACGGTGGATAAGCAAAAAAGTCACAATGATTCATCTGCATCGTATTCAAGCTATTCTACGAAGGGAACAGTAATATCATAAAGGAGGATTTGTATGGGATTCTTTGACCCGATTGATTGGAACGGCGACGGAAAGCACGATATCGTTGATAATATGATGGGATTTCCTTTTTCCATGAGGTCATGAACGACGTCGATAATAATTGATAATCAATTCGCTGGTGATTATGATAATAATGAGAATTGACTCTATTACGTATAGTGATTATTAAATCTATATTCATCTGAAATGAATAATATCAGTATAATAAAATATTGACGCGGTAGTGGGGATGTGGTAAAATTGTACAAGAAAACTGTTTTGATTGGAATATAGCGGTTGCAAATTATTGAATATTGCCGAAGAATCAAGCATTTTAAATTCTATTCTTAGAATTTTTCTTTTAAATGCACAATGTTATTATCATTATAGGTTAGCAAAAAGGATGTACTGTATGAAACAAACAATTAGATTTATCGATTTATTTGCAGGAATTGGAGGAATTCGAAAAGGATTTGAATTAGCATGCTATGACTTGGGTTATAATTGTGAATGCGTTTTTACATCAGAAATCAAGAGCTCTGCGTGTTCAATTCTGAAACAGAATCATCCTGATGAAGAAATCGTTGGGGACATTACTGTGGTGCCTGCAAAATCAATACCTGATTTCGATTATCTTCTGGCTGGTTTTCCTTGTCAGGCGTTTAGTGCTGCAGGAAAAAGATTAGGGTTTGATGATACTAGAGGAACACTCTTCTTTGATGTTGCAAGAATTTTAAAAGAGAAAAGACCAAAGGGTTTTGTTCTAGAAAATGTTGAAGGATTAGTTAATCATGACAAACAGAATCCAAACTCGAAAATTGGGAAAACACTCGAAACCATTCTAAACACACTATGTGATTTGGGTTATAAAGTTACATGGAAAGTCCTAAATGCCAAAAAATTTGGAGTACCACAAGATAGAAAACGCATCTACATAATAGGTTCTCAAAATCAAACACTGTTATTAGATGGATTTTCGGAGAAGCATAGTACCTTATCTGATATTTTAGATTACGGTCTTCCTGTGTCTGATCATCCTTTTGTTAAGAACCTTCTTAAACACTATAAGGTGGATGAATTAATTGGAAAATCAATAAAGGATAAAAGAGGTGGGAATGACAATATCCATTCATGGGATTTAGAGATTAAAGGAGAAGTATCTCCGCAACAAAAAGCTCTCCTTAATCGCATGATGACAGAACGTAGAAAGAAAAAGTGGGCAGCAATTTATGAAATAGATTGGATGGATGGAATGCCATTGACTATTGAAATGATTCGCTCTTTCTGGCCTGACGATTATTACCTTGAAGAAATGCTTGAAGATTTAGTTGAAAAAAAATATCTGGTAAAAGAACATCCAAAAAGGAAGTTATCTAATGGACAACGAAAACAGGATGAATCATTACCTTTGGGGTATAATATAGTTGCAGGAAAAATGTCGTATGAAGTATCTAAGATACTTGATCCAAATGGAATTGCCCCAACATTGGTTGCAATGGATATGCAGCATCTATATGTTCCGGATGGCGAGGGAATAAGAAAATTCAGTTTACGAGAAGGACTTCGGTTGTTTGGATATCCTGAAGATTTTAGATTTATAATTAACCAATCTGAGGGATATGATTTACTAGGCAATACGGTTGTAGTACCGGTTATCAAAGCTGTATCTTCTCGTTTGTTACAGCTTGAACAAGGAGATGATTGAAGATATGAAACTTACGGCTCAAGAAATATATAATAAGCTTATCAATGAAGATCAGATACTAACTTTAGTCGGGCAGATCAGGTTTCATCTCGGCGATGTAGATATCATTGTTAAGCATAAAGATGTTGTGGGAAATATAATTCAGGAATGGCTTGAGGGTTGGTTGCTATCTCGCGGAATAGAATTTGCTCCAAATCCTAATACTCAGATGCCTCCAGATGTTTATCTTGACCCTGATGACCGAACACATAATTTACTTGAAGTCAAAGCGTTTAACAGAGAATCATCACCTGCATTTGATATTGCGGATTTTAAGGCGTTTGTGAATGAGCTAATTGAGAAGCCATATCATCTTGATACGGATTTTATCATTTTTGGATACAAGATGGATGAAACATCAGGCGATATTATAATTAGTGACCTGTGGATAAAAAAGATTTGGGAAATCACTAAACCTATGGATAATTGGCCTATTACAGTACAATACAAGAATGGAATTCTCCAAAAAATGAGACCGGGCAACTGGTATACAACAAGAGGCAAATATAGAGTTTTTGATTCAAAAACAGATTATTTAGCGGCTTTCGAAGAAACTATTTATCAGAATCCTGAAACAAGAACGCAAGGTGCTCAGTGGAAGAATCGATTTAAGAGGAGTTATCAAAACCATTATGGTGAAGAGATAGATTTTCCTCGGTGGGATGATATTAAAGTGAACTATGGCCGACGATGAAAATGTGGTGAAAAGAATGGATAATGATAAAGCTATAAAAAAGATTCCTTATGATGAATATATTAAAACGGCCACAATGTTTTTTATAAGTGATAGGGTTGAATCGCAATTTCTAAAAGAAATTGATGATGCTACTTCCACTTTAGTAGCTAAAATGGGTGGAATATTGACCGAAGATGGTCTTAAAGAATATATTCAATGCGATACAAATTCAATTGATAATTTGCTAAGCATAATGAATATTTCTTCAGAGAAGTTTAAAAGGGTTATTACAACGTTACGAATTGAAAAAGGTCATCACATTTCTGGCGAGTGGGATCTTAAGAAAATAAGAAGAATGATGATAGAACGTCCGAGTTTTATGGATGAAGTGTGTGATTTGCTTCGTTCAGGTTCGAAGGATGAAAAATACAAAAGTATTATCCCTTCGTTTTATTTAGAAAACTTTAGGATAGATAATTCAACGATTGCAAGATTATCTAACCCAGATGATTTGCGACGTCTAATAAAAAAAGGGATAGAAGGGAAATATAACATTAGCATAGGCAACGCATACGCTTTGGAAATTGAAAAAAAGATTGCTGAAGCTTGCTATAAGAGGGGAATTCTTTTTGAAAAGAATAAAAAGATTTCAACCTTAGGAAAGACTTTTGACTATGTTATTTTTAATTCTGAAACGGCGGCTATTCTAATAATGTCTTCTTATAATATTACTACTTCCAGCACTCAGACTCGATATAAAGAATCTGCTGAAAACGCTGCGGCATTTATTAGAGAATATAATAAGAGTCATACAAACAAAATGGTGTTAGTTAACATTTTAGATGGAGCCGGTTGGGTAGGAAGACAATCAGATCTTAGAGCTATTTATTTGTGTTCAACATATTTGCTAAATATAAAAACAATAAATCAACTTGATGATATTGTTCAGTACTATTGTTAAATTGTTAATTGGAGGAAATTATAATGACAGAATTTGAGCGTAAACAGGCTATCGCAGATATAAAAGAAAACAAAACTCCTTCGATGACCGGAATAACTCTTACATACAATGGTGAAAGGCAGAAATTTGACGCTTATTTAATACCGCTTGAAATCCTCGTTTATAATCCGTATAATGGGCGAATTGGTAGTGAAGTAAAATCTTTTGAGCGTCAACATCATCGCTTAAACCCTGAGAATCCCAGCGATGTAAAAATTATAGAGGATTTTCTTTGGGAGTCAAAAGTTAAAGCAAACAAAGAAACAATGGAGAGTCTATTAAAGGATCATCAAAAGCAGTTCGGCATAGTAACAGCAGATGGCACTATTATTGATGGAAATCGTCGAGCAAGCCTACTAAACAGACTCTGGCGAAACGAAAGTATTAACGCAAACGAAAAACAGCATTGCAGGTTTTTCTTGGCTATTATTCTCCCTCAAGATGCTGATAAAAAGGAGATTATTAGACTTGAAACAACCTATCAAATGGGCGAAGAAGCTAAGCTTGATTATAATCCAATCCAAAAGTATTTAAAGTGTGGTGATTTAATAGAGGCTGGATTCAATGAATCTGAGATTGCCAGCTTTATGAATATTCAAAAAGGCGAAGTATTAATGTATCTTCGAGTGTTGAAACTGATGGATGAATACTTAGAAGCATATGGCTATGACGGAATGTATACGCAATTATCAGGAGAAGACTCATTTCAAAAACTTGACACTGCGCTTCGTGGCTACATGGGCGGTGGAGTAAGTGGTATGTGGGATTATGATCTGGAAACAGATGTTTCTGATTTAAAATCTATTGCGTTTGATTATATTCGTCTTGGAATGGAACAGACAGACTTTAGAGATATCATTCGAAAACCCACTGCAACAAACAGGGCGTCCAGTTTTTTCGCGTGTAAAGATATTTGGGAAGATTTTGTAACAAGGCACTTTGATATTGTAGATAGCGCGGACGAGCAATCCGTACAAGACATTATTGATTCTAATCCTGATGATGCAGATCTCACAAAATTATTAAGGGCACGTGATTATGCTTGGGCTCAACAAGTTAAAGAGCAAATGGAGTCAAACTTCAAATCAAGTAAGGATCGGTTGAGCAATAAACAAAACGCCGCTGCTCCGGCTCAATTGTTGAATAAGGCTCTTTCGGCGTTAAGTTCTATTGACACAACTCAAGAGACTTTTTTGTTTGACCCTTTAGTGAGAAACCTTATTCAACAAATTGAACAGACAAATAATTCATTCAAAAAAAAGCTAGGTATGTGATATAAATGGGTAAAAAGTTACTTGTACAAACTGACCCATCTGGAAAGATTGTTCTTTCTGGGGATATAGCTCTTATCCTAAACAATCGTAGAACATATCGATTGTTGCGTGACTATTCGAGTTATTCCTATGAAAACGATAAAATAATCTTTGATGAAAAAAGCGAATTATCGAAAACTCTAGAGCGTATTAATAAGATATCAAAGATGTTGAATATTCCGGTTGAATACAGTCAAGATGTATCAGAATCAGTTGATGATTATATTCAAGAGGAGAAAAAATTTGAGGCGTTCTCAAAAAAGGCTTTGGAAATACGAAACAACAATTGTGATCTAAATGAATTCAGATCATTTAAAGAGTCATTGATAAAGAACATGCCAACACGAACTCTATATGATTTACAATTGTTGTCAGCTTATCACCTAGCATTTTCGCAAAATGCATGTAATTTTTCTGTTCCCGGAGCAGGAAAAACTAGTGTTGTATATGGTGCGTATGCCTACTTACACAATCTTAAAGAGAATAATATCAAAAAAATTGATTGTTTGTTGATTATTGGGCCTCTTAGCTCTTTTGACCCTTGGGAAAAAGAGTATCAACAATGCTTTGGGAAAAAAGCAAGGAGTAAAAGATTAATTGGCGGTGTGTCAGTTGAGGAAAAAAAGCAATACTTATATGATTTTTCGCCTGCTGATATTACATTATTGTCATATGCATCTGTTGCATCATTAATTGATGAGCTTATTTATTTTCTTAAAGTCCATAGAGTAATGGTCGTTTTAGATGAAGCGCATAAAATCAAAAATATCACAGGCGGAATCACCGCGGAATCTGTATTAAAACTTGCTGAATTTTGTAAATCTCGTGTGGTATTGACAGGAACCCCTGCTCCAAATGGTTATGAGGATTTATCAAATCTTTTTAAATTTATCTGGCCAACAAAAAAAATAATCCGCTTTATGCCGGGGCAATTAAAAGATATGTCTAAGCGTAATGAAGACCCACGTGTTAAGGATTTGCTAGAGGCATTATCGCCTTATTTTGTCAGAGTTAAAAAAAGTGATTTGAATATTCCTCCAGCGATAAATCACTCTATTTTTGTTCAAATGAACCCTATTCAGAGAAGAATATATGATGCTATTGAAAAAAGATATATTCCTGAAATCGCAGATAACAAAGACAGTATGTTTAAAAAGGCTCTTGTTAGAGCACGAATGATTAGATTAATGCAAGCGGCAACGAATCCAGAACTATTAAAGCAACCATTATCTGACTTTGCTCTTGAAGAAGGCTTGAATCTTGCAAATATTGGCGAGGATTTATCGTTTATTAGTCAAATTCAGAACTATGGAAGAGATGAAATCCCAGCAAAGTATGAATACGCTAGAGAACTAATTGACAGAATTATTGATAATAATGGAAAAGTAATTGTATGGGCGTGTTTTATTAAAACAATTGAGAGCTTTAGTAATTATCTACGATCTTTCGGCATTAACAATAGAGTATTATATGGGGCAACTCCTGTTGCAACAGATGGGATGACACCTGAAGATGAAGATTATGAGTTAACCCGTGAAGCTATAATAAATGAATTCCATGATCCTTTTTCTTCATTTCGTGTAATAATAGCAAACCCTTTTGCTGTTGCTGAATCAATTTCATTGCACAAGGCTTGTCATAATGCGATTTATCTTGAGCGTTCTTTTAATTGTGCTCATTTTATTCAATCAAAAGATAGAATCCATAGATACGGGCTGCCGAAGGACACGGAAACCAATTATTTTTATATAGTTTCGGAAAACTCAATAGACGAAGTAGTAGATGAACGACTCAAACGAAAAGAAGAACGTTTGCTTGATATAATTGAAAGTATGCCTATACCACTTTTCGACAACGCAACGGAAGATGGCGGAGATGAAGATATCAAAGCGGTGATTAGAGATTATGCAAGAAGAACTAAAACGATGTAATTATATAGGTGATCAGAACTCGATATTTGAGTTTGCAAATATCGCTATCAGTCGTGTTCCAATTGAATATAAAAGTATTGAAAGTATATGTAACCTTAATTCAAGCATTAAAATAAGAATTCGTCCTAGTCTGATTTTGTTTATGAAATTAGGGTTAATTGAGTGTTCGGATAACAAATATTTGGGAACTCAAGTTGGGATCGAAGCAAAGAGCAAAGGGTTACTATCTTTTAATGAAGCTATATCCTGTCGAGCTATTACATATTTGATGGAGGAAGAATTAATTCATCCTTCTGCCGTGCTTTTTGATTGTGAGACTTCAACTTGTATAATTAAGCGTTCGGGTTTTCCTTTATGTGCGGCTGTATTTCGTAATTTACTGATAGAAACTAAAGCTATTCAGGAAACGAATAATGGGGTTTATCGCATAAGCAAAAAATATGAATCCTATTTTGAGAATAGTTTTAGAGCTAAAAAAGCAAAAATGTCTCTAAATGAGTTGTTTGAACTACATAAGAAACAAGAGGCTCAAGGAAGATTAGCAGAGGAGTTTGTTGTTGAGTTTGAAAAAAGAAGATTAATGTGGTGCGAAAAATCTAATCAAGTTAAGCAAATATCTGATTTGGATGTTACTGCTGGTTATGACATTATATCTTTTAATTCATCAGAATCCAATTCATACGATAGGTTTATTGAAGTGAAATCATTTTCTTACGTGCAAAGTTTTTATTGGTCAAAAAACGAGATGAATGTAGCTCGAGAAAAAAGAGAAAAGTATTTTTTATACTTAGTCGATATGTCCAAGTATCAATTAACCGGATATGAACCTATTATTGTTCAGA
Source organism: uncultured Ruminococcus sp. (assembly GCA_902767155.1). GTDB lineage: Bacteria > Bacillota > Clostridia > Oscillospirales > Acutalibacteraceae > UBA1213. The sequence goes on from CACXGC010000075.1 coordinate 7,639, forward strand.
ACCCATACGAAAAGATTACTAAAACAAATGATTGGATAACAGAGGCTGAATCAATAAAAGTTACAAGAATATAATAACAGGTGTTTGTAATGAGAAAGCAGTTTGAAATTTGGCTAAAAAACTATAAAGAGTATAAAAACACAAAGGTGTCAAATATCTTAAAGCGCATAGATAAAGTCTCTGATGATGCTGTTCAAAATCAAACAATAGAAAGCGGACTATTTCATTGTAAGAGTTTTATTGAATATGCAAAAAAACGTAGTAGTGTGGTTAAATCACAATCCCTTAATCCAAGCGAAAAAAATGCACTTGATTTACTTGGGGATTTTTTCCAAGTTTTTGATTATAGAAAAACCAATTATCAAATTGATATAGCTACCGAATTACTATCCTATTGTAACAATATAAAGATTCTTTATTCATATAAACCTGTATTCATTTGGGCTATGCTTGAGTTGAAAGCCTATGATGCCCCTTGCCCTTTGGATGAAATATGTCAAAGAATGATTCATTTTTATTCAAGTCGGTTAGAAAACAACTTAGTTGCAGAACGATCGGATAGCATTTTTTCAAAGAAATCATATGATTATAAAAAAGCAAAGCAAGTAATAAAAAGCAATCCGTTGGCTGTATTACAAAAGGATAGGGTTGTGTACTATGATGATGAGTCACAAAGGGTAGGCTTTACTTCCCGGTATTGTCCGAACGAAAATGAAGTATCCGCAATTAAACAGATATGTGTTGAAAAAGTAAAAAACTATTATAAAGATATAACTTCAAATGTTCGGAATAATCATTACGCGAGTAATAATGCTGATGTTTGCGTACGAATTATTAAAGCAATCGATGATATAGAATCAATCATCGCAACTACCAATGATCCTAATAAACTAAAAGCATCTAAAGAATGCATATACAATTTAAGGCAGATCTGGGATAATAGTATGGCATCGGATTATACGCCGGAGTCTATAGATAGCATCATAGAAAAAACCCCCAAGGGTAAAACAGAGGAAATTTCTTTACCAAAACTTGAAATAATAAAGGAAACTGATTCAAGAAAAATTGGAAAGCTCGTAAGAGAAAGCATGACTAATTTGGAAATATGTGGGTTTCGATTTGATAATCAACTACTAGAGGAAATGCAAAATCTAGTGTGGTCAAAGACGACCATGAAGCTTTATTATCCATTTCTAAAAAAGTATGATTCAACCAGACGTTTGGATGAACAAATAAAAGATGAAAAAGGAAATGGACGTTTTTGGAAACAAATTTTTTCTTTTTCTGGGAAAAAGTATTTAATTACAAGTGAATGGTATAAAGAAAGCAAGCCTTTATTTATAAAATGGTATAATAATCTTGTATTTGGAGAAAACATAGAGAACAATCCTAATCTTGAAAAAGAACCCAAACAAGAAATTCAATCATTAGAAGAGAATAGTACAAATCATCTTCCTACTAAAAACTCTCATGTCATTTATACTACACATGTGAATCTTATAGGCGCAGTAGAAGGGAGATACTACTTAGTATCTTATGTTGGTAAACTTAGAAAAGTAAGCAAAGGATCGACAACTCAGTACTTTATGCCAGTGATTAATTTAAAGAATGAAGAAAAGCTTCTCCCAGTGTCAATTTCAAATATACCACAAATATTATTCATTATGAATGACTCTTTTCAAAGGTACAAGGATATTATTCTAGGAATGAGTAATTTGGAAATTCGAAGAACATATTTTAAGTAATTGCAAAGATTTGTGAAAATGATTTAGAGTACATGAGAGTATACACTTAACCATCCGGCAATTATCTTTGCGAAAATGCATCATAGAAATAATTGTTTATAGGATGGGTGTGTTCTTTGATTGTGGTTTAGATATTTCGATTGCACCTCTTAAATATCTCAAAATTTGCGAAGAATCTCATCAAAATCGGGTTGATATATAAAGGAGTAAGACTATGTTAAGCGAAGAAAACTATAATACTATGAAAGATAAATATGGTTCAGTGGGCAGCTGGGCGATATGGAGACCAGCAGGAGATACGCCTAAATCAAACACTCACGATATGTCTTGGGTTGAGGATGACGATTTGCTTCAAGTAATCAATACTGGTTTTGTATTTGTTGGGCTTAACTGGTCAAGTACTCATGGTGATCAGAGTCAGGGCGGAACTCTTCCTTGGGTGAATTTTCATAGTAGTTATAGTTATCAAAATGATTATAAACTTAGATACGCTGTTACTGGAACTCGTTATTGGGATTCCTATATTACCGATATAATAAAGCTATACGCAGAAGTTGACTCAGGAAAAGTTAAAAATTACCTCCGAAATCATCCTGAGATTGTTTTTCGCAATGTGATAAAATTTGAAGAAGAGATTTCATTATTAGGAAGTAGCCCCGTTTTAGTTGCTCTCGGTGGCGATACTTATAATATTCTAAAAAAAACACTTGGGACATAAGTTTACAATCGCAAGAATTAAGCACTACTCTTTTACCATTAGTAAAGAGAATTACAGAAAAGAGCTTATTGAAACATTGGATAAGTATTAATAACTACAGAAAGGGTTTGATTTTCTGTAGTGTTAGAAAAGAAATGTTTCCTAATGAGAAATAGTAAAAGTATTATGATAGTAAAATATATAGGGAACAGCGACCCGCTTATGTTACTTTACGGGAAATCGTATAAAGTGATAGATATTGAGCGCGGTTGGTTTCGTATCATTGATGAAACGGGTGAG
>CACXGC010000076.1 GCA_902767155.1 uncultured Ruminococcus sp.
ATTCTCGATGATAATGACGATGTTCAGAATGTTTACCACAACTGGGATATGCCTGAAACTGATGACGAGGATTGAAAAATAATTCTGTACTTTAAAATGCACATCACCCCCTGTTTCTTTGATTTTTTCAACGGAATAGGGGGACTTTTGTTTGAAGCGGCTTTTAGTATGGCTTGATATCGTAATGAAAATATGTTACAATACAAATTAGAATATTTTATCCGGTGGTGAAAAAATGTATATTAACGTGCTTGGTGCCGGTTTGGCAGGATGTGAGGCTGCATGGCAGATTGCCCGCAGAGGAATCAATGTCAGACTTTTTGAAATGAAACCGGAGAAAAAAACTCCGGCTCACAGCAGTGATAACTTTTGTGAATTGATTTGTTCAAATTCTTTGAAGGCTGCCCGTGTTGAAAGTGCAGCCGGTCTTTTGAAAGAGGAAATGAGAAGAATCGGCTCTTTGCTTATGAGTGTGGCGGATAAATGTGCTGTTCCGGCAGGAGGGGCGCTTGCGGTTGACAGGGATGCTTTTTCCGGTGGAGTTACTCGAGCGATTCGTGAGCATCCTCTGATAGAGATTGTTGCCGGAGAGGTTACGGAAATACCGTCCGATACAGTTACAGTCATAGCAACAGGTCCGCTGACGAGTGACGCACTCGCCGAAAAAATTATCTCTCTTTGTGGAGATTCACTTCATTTCTTTGATGCTGCTGCCCCTATTGTAACAGCGGAAAGCATTGACATGAATCATGCTTTTACCGCATCAAGATATGACAAAGGCGGAGACGATGCCTATATAAATTGTCCTATGAATAAGGAAGAGTATGAAGCTTTTCATTCGGCTCTGATATCTGCCGAAAGAGCACCCCGACATGATGTTGATGTCATGAACCCGAAAGTATATGAGGGTTGTATGCCTGTGGAAATACTTGCGCAAAGAGGACTTGATACTCTAAGGTTCGGACCGATGAAACCTGTAGGACTGCGTGACCCGAAAACAGGACACCGCCCGTGGGCAGTATTACAGCTTCGTACCGAAAATTCCGAAAAAACGCTGTATAACCTTGTAGGATTTCAGACCAATCTGAAATTTCCCGAACAGAAACGTGTTTTCGGTATGATACCGGCTTTGAAAAATGCGGAATATATGCGCTATGGAGTTATGCACAGAAATACATTTCTTGACTCTCCAAGATTACTTACTGCCGCCTATAATATGAAAGAACGTCCGGAACTTTTCTTTGCCGGACAAATGACCGGAGTTGAAGGTTATATGGAATCAGCTGATTCCGGTATGATGGCAGGCATTAATGCGGTGCGTATTGTTCGTGGAGAAAAACCGCTCATACTGCCCGTTGAAACTATGACCGGCGCATTGGCTGACTATGTTGCAAATGCTCAGTCGAAAGATTTTCAGCCTATGGGAGCAAATCTTGGAATACTGCCGCCGCTTGAAGAAAGCATAAGAGATAAAAAAGAAAGGGCGGCTGCTTATTCTGCAAGAGCTTTGAAAAAACTTAACGGAATATTGCCGGATATTGGAAAGGTGTGAATGTATGAAAATTCTTGTTGATGCGTTCGGCGGGGATAATGCGCCGCTGGAAGTGCTGAAAGGCTGCATTCTTTCGCATGAAAAAGAACCGGAAACGGAAATTGTACTTGTCGGAAAACGCAGCGATATTGAAAAATGTGCAGAAGATAACGGACTCGATATTTCCGCATTTGAAATATTCGATGCGGAAGAAAAAATTACTATGGAAGACGATGCCGGAGTTGTACTCAAAGAAAAAAGCAACAGCTCAATGTCTGAAGGTCTAAGACTCGTTGCAGACGGTAAGGGCGACGCATTTGTTACTGCCGGAAACAGCGGTGCTGTAGTACTTGGTGCTACAATGATCGTAAAAAGGATAAAGGGAATAAAGCGTCCGGCATTTGCGCCGATAATGCCGAGCTCAAAAGGTCCTTTCATGCTTGTTGATGCAGGTGCAAATGTTGAAGTACGCCCCGAAATGCTCAGACAGTTCGGTATCATGGGTTCTGTCTATATGGAAAAAATTCTTGGAGTAAATAATCCCCGTGTTGCTCTTGCAAATGTCGGAACAGAAGAACATAAGGGCGGTTTGCTTCAGCACAGAGCTTTTGAACTTCTCAGACAGACCGATCTGAATTTCATAGGAAATACGGAAGCAAGGGATATTCCCGCAGGAGTTGCCGATGTTATTGTTGCAGACGGTTTTACAGGCAATATTATCGCAAAAATGTATGAGGGTGCGGCAAAGGAATTATTTGGAAAAATAAAGGGCGTTTTCTATAAAAATCTTCGTACAAAACTTGCGGCACTTCTGATAAAAAAAGAACTTTATGAGCTGAAACAATATTTCGATTACAATAAGTACGGCGGTGCAGTAGTACTCGGTGTCAGGAAACCGGTGCTTAAAACTCACGGCAGTGCTAATGCAGTTGCAATTGCGGCTGTTATAAAAGCGGCTGTTGATTTTTCACAGTCCGGCGCTATCGACATAATCGAAGATAAAATATCAAAATTTCAGACCAATGAGGAGTAACAAATGAAAGAACTGGAAAAAAAAATAGGTTACACATACAAAAACATATCTTACCTGAAAAATGCTTTGACACATTCGTCATATGCCAATGAATCAAAGTCAGGAGAAAAAAGCAATGAAAGGCTTGAATTTCTTGGTGATTCGGTGCTTAGTGTAGTCGTTTCCGACTATATATACCGCAATTGTCCTAAACTTCCGGAGGGCGAACTGAGTAAGCTCAGAGCATCTTTGGTATGTGAAAAAAGTCTGTGCCGTTTTTCTTCCGCTTTGGGAGTCGGATCATATCTCCGGCTGTCAAAGGGGGAGAGAAATCTCAAAGGACATGAAAGACCTTCTATTCTTGCCGATGCATTCGAGGCTATAATAGCGTCAATATATCTTGACGGCGGAATGGAAGAGGCAAGAAAATTCATAATGCGTTTTGTAGAGCCTGAAATAAAAAATCCCAAACCCCGTGCCTTTAAGGATTATAAAACTACCTTGCAGGAAATCATACAGAAAAATCCGGAGGAACATCTGGAATATGTTCTTGTGGGGGAAGAAGGTCCGGATCACGACAAACATTTTTATGTTGAAGTTCATCTTAACAATAACGTGATAGGCAAGGGCGGCGGAAGAAGCAAAAAAGAAGCTGAACAACAGGCTGCACGTGAGGCATTGAGCCTTATGGGGTATTGAGATTCATGAAACATTCTAATGTTGCGATTTTTGTACCGCATAACGGGTGTCCGCACCAGTGTACTTTCTGCAATCAGCGTGAGATTACCGGACAGGCATATCAGCCGGACGAGAATGATGTAAAATCAGCTGCTGAAACTGCAATACGTTTTCTCGGTGAAAAAACAAAAAATGCAGAGATTGCTTTTTTCGGCGGCAGCTTTACTGCTATAGACAGAAAATATATGCTGCGTCTGCTTGATGCTGCTTACCCGTTTATAAAAGATAATACTTTTTACGGTATACGCCTTTCTACACGACCCGATGCTGTTGACGATGAAGTTCTTTCCATTCTGAAAGGATACGGCGTTACTTCGATAGAATTAGGTGCACAAAGTATGGACGACCATGTTCTGCTTATGAATAAGAGAGGTCATACAGCAGCAGATGTTTCGGCAGCTTCCGAAAAAATCCGGAGTTATGGATTTTCACTCGGTTTGCAGATGATGACAGGACTCTACGGCAGCACTCCGGAAACAGATAAAAAAACAGCAGAACTTCTTGCGGCACTAAAACCGGACACTGTTCGCATATATCCTACAGTTGTGCTGAATGGTACGGAACTGGCAGACCTGTACCGCAGCGGTATGTACAAGCCGCTGTCACTTGACGATACAGTTATCCTTTGTGCCGGACTCATACGATTTTTCGAGCAGAAAAACATAAACGTCATACGTGTTGGTCTTCATGACAGTGACAGTCTGCGTGAAAATATGGTTTCGGGAGTTTTTCATCCGGCACTTCGTGAGCTTTGCGAAAGCCGTATCATGTTTGAAAATACTATTGAGGCACTTCATGAAAAAAAGATTGTTTCCGGTAAAGTGGAGTTTACAATAAATCCGAAATCGTTATCACGTTTTATAGGACAGAAGAAATGCAATATTGATGATTTATATAAAAAAGGCATAATTGCAGTTGTCCGGCAGGATGCTGCACTCGGAAAATACGATATAATAATAAACGATACCCCTCTTTCGTGATGACAGGGGAAAACAAAGGGTGAGAAAGTGCGTTTAAAAGCATTAGAAATACAGGGATTCAAAACGTTTCCCGATAAAACAAAACTGAGCTTTACAGAAGGCATTACTGCTGTTGTAGGACCGAACGGCAGCGGAAAAAGCAATATCAGTGATGCCATACGTTGGGTATTGGGAGAACAGTCTGCAAAAGCACTGAGATGCTCCCGTATGGAAGACGTTATATTCAACGGTACACAGCAGCGCAAAAAAAACGGATATGCTCAGGTAACATTATCTTTTGACAATACAGACAGGACTTTGCAGTTTGACGGCGATGAGATTGCAATAACAAGACGCTATTACCGTTCGGGCAACAGCGAATATCTGATAAATAACACTTCTGTCCGCTTGCAGGATATACATGAACTGTTCATGGATACAGGACTCGGACGTGACGGCTACTCAATGATAGGACAGGGCAAAATAGATTCTATCGTAGCGACTAAGGGCGAGGACAGGCGAGAAATTTTTGAGGAAGCGGCAGGCATTTCCAAATTCCGATACAAAAAAGCAGAAGCCGAACGCCGTCTTGATAAAACAGAGGAAAATCTCGTAAGAATACGTGACATAGTTGGTGAACTGGAAAGCCGTGTCGAGCCGCTGAGAGTACAGTCTGAAAAAGCAAAATCCTATCTCAAGTATGAGGAAGAAAAACGTGGACTGGAAATTGCTTTGTGGCTCAGGGCAATGGATAAATCAGCAGCTGCCGTAAAGGAACAGGATGATAAAATAGCTGTTGCCGATTCGCAATACAAGGATATCGAAAAACAACTCGACAGTATTCAAAAGGATATGGAAAACGGTTATGAGCGTCAGAATGAATATACGGCAAAAATCGAACAGCTGCGGATGAGCGTTTCACAAAACGATGAAAATGCCGCTCAGAAAAGAGCAGATGCTACAGTTTTGAGAAACGATGTCCGCCATAATGAGGAAAACATTTCCCGTATAAAAAAAGAAGAGGAAACTTTCAAAACTTCACAGGAAGATTTGCAAAAGGAAATTGAACTCAAAAAACAGAAAGTAATTTCATACCGTTCAGAACTTGAAAAGCAAAAAAATTCTGAGACCGCTCTTACAGAAAAACTGCTCCAACTCAAAACAGGTGAAAGTGATTCTGCCGACAAGATAGCAGAAATAAACCGCCGGCTTACTGAACTGAGCGGAAAAATATCAGATGCAAAAGTATCTTTTATGACATCATCATCTTCAATAAATGAACTGGAACAGAGAATGTCCGCAGTAGAAAATATTATAGCGGCAAAACGCTCAGAAATAGCGACATTGAAAAAAATCATAACCGAATATGAAGGAATGGTTCAGGACTGTGACAGGAATGAAAAAAAGATACAGGACGAAAAAACTGCCGCAGATAATGTTATTTCCGAACAAAAGAAAAAATGTTCTCTCATAAAGAAGGAATCCGAAGATAATTACCTTGCAGCAAGACAGCTTTCTGACAAGGCAAGAATGCTTGAAGAACTGGAAAGAAATCTGGAAGGTTTTGCCCAAAGCGTAAAAGCTATAATGCGTGAGGCAAAGGCAGGACATTTGCAGGGAATACATGGTCCTGTATCGAGAGTTATAAAAACACCACAGCAGTACAGTACAGCCATAGAAATAGCACTTGGAGCAGCTATGCAGAATATTGTCACAACAGATGACAAGGACGCAAAAAATGCTATCGAATATCTGAAACGTCATAACGGCGGACGTGCAACATTTCTCCCTATGTCCACAATCAAGGGCAGAGAACTTAATGAGAACGGTCTTGAAAACTGTGACGGCTTTGTGGGCATTGCTTCGGAACTTTGTTCGTGTGATGACTGTTACCGTGGAATACTTTTGAATTTGCTTGGCAGAATCGTGATAGCACAAGATTTGAACAAAGCGGCAGGCATAGCCAAAAAATACAGTTACCGTTTCCGTGTTGTAACACTTGACGGTCAGGTTATTAATGCCGGCGGTTCTCTGACAGGCGGTTCACTTTCCAAAAATACCGGTCTTCTCGGCAGAAAGACCGAAATAGAACAGCTTAAATCACAGGCTGCCGCAAAGGCGGAAAAAGGAAATACCCTGACCGCACAACTGAGAGAGGAAGAAAAAATCTTATCCCAATCAGAAGACGCTCTTACGGAACTCAACAGAGAACTTTCAATTGTTCAGAGTGATAAGATAAAGTTAGAGGCTGAGATACGCAGCAGAAACAAGGAACTTTCATCAGCGGAAACTGCCCTTGAACAAACTTTGACTGAGCGAGAAAATTCTGCCGGTAAAATGTCGGAACTTAAGGCGGCAATGGAAAAAGCAAGAATTGAAATGGATAAATATCAGAAAGAAATTGCTGAAAAAGAAGAAAAAATCCGCAGTCTTACAGGTTCAAAAGATGAGCTGATACGCCGCAGAGAAAAACTGACCGAAGAATTGCAGGATGTAAAACTTCGTATTATGACCGCACAAAAAGATATTTCTCTTGTGGAAACAGAAATAGAAACTGCCGAAACTCAGCAGAAAAATGCCGCAGAAAAAATACGTCTGAGTATAGAGGAATCGGAATCTCTTGCACAAAATAATGTACAATTGCTTTCTCAGGCACAAACACTTGATGACGAAGCGTTAGCACTTTCAAAGCAGTCTGAAAAATGCCGTTCCGAAATAATGACTCTGACTAACGAAAGAATCGGTATTGATATGCGTTCCGCACAACTAAGAAAAGAGGAAAAACAGGCTCTTTCGGAAAAAGAAAAAATCGGCGGCGAGCTTGCACGTCTTAATGAAAGACGAATAAGCCTTCAAAGCAGTTATGACGAAACTGTAAAAAAACTTTGGGACGAATATGAACTTGGCATACGAGAAGCCAGACAGTGTGCCGCAGAAATAAGTGACCCTGCCAAGTCTCAGAGAAGACTCAACGAACTTAAACAAAAAATACGTTCACTCGGAAATGTCAATGTTTCGGCAATTGAGGAATATAAGGAAGTAAGCGAACGTTATACTTTTATGAGCGGTCAGCTTTCGGATGTTGAAAAATCAAAATCCCAGCTTTTGAAACTCATAGGCGACCTGACGAAACAGATGAGGGAAATATTTGTTGAAAAGTTCTACCAGATAAGCAAAAACTTCTCAGAAACATTTGTAGAACTGTTCGGCGGAGGAAAAGCAGAATTATCACTTTCCGACCCCGAAAATGTTCTTACAACAGGCATTGATATAACTGTTGAGCCGCCCGGCAAAATAGTATCTCACATAGAATTGCTGTCCGGAGGAGAAAAAGCACTTGTTGCAATTGCGCTTTATTTTGCGATAATGAAGGTAAGTCCGGCACCATTCTGTGTTATGGACGAGATAGAAGCGGCACTTGATGACGTGAATGTATACCGTTTTGCGGAATATCTGCACAGAATGAATGACCGTACCCAATTTATTTGTATTACTCACCGTCGTGGTACTATGGAAGAAGCTGATGTACTTTACGGTGTTACCATGCAGGACAGAGGTATTTCAAAATTACTTGAGCTGAAAGCAGCGGAAGTTGAACAAAAATTAGGAATCAAATGATGAAATAATTAACTTTTCTTGCATTTTACCATATATACAGCAGGAAAAATACTGGAGGAATTTTTATGGGATTTTTTGCAAAGATCAGAGACGGACTGAAAAAAACAAGGGATGCACTTTTTGGCAAAATTGACAAACTTTTGAAATCGTTTACTAAAATCGACGATGACCTTTTTGACGAACTTGAAGAACTGCTTGTCATGGGTGACGTTGGAATGTATACCGCAGAATTCATATGTGATACACTTCGTAAAAAGGTCAAGGAACAAGGTATTACTGACCCGAAAGAAATAAGAAGACTTCTTGAGGAAGTTGTTACAGAAATGCTTTCAGGGGGACAGGAGCTTGATATAAGCACAAAGCCCTCTGTAATTCTTGTTATAGGTGTGAACGGCGTAGGAAAAACAACTACAATAGGTAAACTTGCAGCAAAATTTGTACGTGAAGGAAAACGTGTCACACTTGCAGCAGCTGATACTTTCCGTGCAGCGGCAATTGAACAGCTTGAAATTTGGGCGGAAAGAAGCGGTGCGGATATAATTCGTCAGAATGAGGGCAGCGATCCGGCAGCTGTAGTATTTGATGCCATATCATCTGCGAAGGCAAGGGGCAGTGATATAATAATCGCCGATACAGCCGGTCGTCTTCATAACAAGAAAAATCTTATGGCGGAACTTGCAAAAATAAACCGTATTATAGACAGAGAACTGCCTGACGCTGCAAAGGAAGTATTGCTTGTTCTTGATGCAACAACCGGTCAGAATGCTGTGAATCAGACAAAAGAATTCAAGACAGCAGCCGGTATTACAGGTATTGTTCTAACAAAACTTGATGGTACCGCAAAAGGCGGTGTTGTTCTTGCAATAAAGGAAGAACTGAATGTTCCTGTAAAATTCATCGGAGTAGGCGAACAAGTTGATGACTTGCAGCCGTTTGACCCTGAGGAATTCGCAAAGGCACTGTTTGTAGATGACAGTATTCCGCTTGAAGAGATTGAAAAGATCGAATCTGATGAGGTAAACGAAAACGAACCTTCCGAAGAAGAAAATGATGTCGGGGCGGAAAATGAATCATCAACTGCTGATATCTGGGAAAAGATAGATGCAGAGGCAGAACTTGAAAAACAGACGGAACAGGCACAGCAGACTTTGCTTGATACGGATGAAGCAAAAGAGGAAGCTCGTAAAGCCGAGGAAGAAGCAAAGGCTGCTGCTGAAAAAGCTAAAGAGGAAAAGCAGAAAAGAGCCGAAGAAAGAAAGAGCCGTGCAAAGAATAAATATAACTGGAGCAGCGATGTATCTGCTGACACTAAATCGGAACAGGAAGATGATGACTGGTTGAAACAGTGGCGTTACGGAGATAACAACGACTGATGCACACATAGTAAACTCATAACTATATCAAAGAAAGAAGAGAATTAACATGGTATTTGTAATAGCATCAAACAATAAAAAGAAAGTTGAAGAACTTGGCAGAATTCTTAAACCTCACGGAATAACTGCAAAGACTGCTGAGGAACTTGGCTATACGCTTGATGAGGTTGAGGAAACCGGCGAAACTTTCAAAGAAAATGCAGAACTTAAAGCTGTTGCAGCAATGAAAAAAACAGGCTATCCGGCAATTGCAGATGACTCCGGACTTACTGTCGATGCACTTGGCGGCAGACCGGGAGTTTATTCTGCACGTTATGCAGACACTGACGAAAATAAGATAAATAAGCTGCTTGGTGAAATGATGAATTCGGGAAGCGATGACAGAACGGCACATTTCGAGTGCGTGATTTGCTGCTGTCTTACAAGCGGAGAGAAAATTTTCGCATTCGGAAAATGTGACGGTACTATAGGCTATGCACCAAGAGGTACAAATGGTTTCGGCTATGACCCAATATTCTTTGTAGAGGGAAACAAAACTTTTGCAGAACTTTCTGATAATCAGAAAGATGCTATGAGCCACAGAGGAATGGCAATCCGTGACCTCGAAAATCAGCTTACAGCACGTTTCAGCGAAAAAAACTGATACAATAAGGAAGGAATAATAAATATATGCTTACAAGTAAACAGAGAGCTTTTTTACGTTCATTGGCTAATGAAATTGATACGATTGTTATGGTAGGTAAAGGCGGTATGAGCGATCAGATAGTCAAACAGGCTGATGATGCGCTTACAGCAAGAGAACTTATCAAGGGCAAAGTTTTGGAAACATCAGAACTTTCTCCCCGTGAGGCGGCAGAACTTATTGCAGCAGCAACTAAGTGTGATGTTGTTCAGGTAATAGGCTCAAAATTCGTACTTTACCGCCGCAATCCCGAAGAACCTAAAATAGAACTTCCAAAAGCTAAAAAGAAAAGGTGATGAATAAGTATGAGACTGGCAATGTTCGGCGGTAGTCTTGACCCGATACATAATGGTCATACCGCACTTGCTCATGCTTTTGTCAAAAAGCTGGAACTCGACAAAGTTTTTATAATTCCGGCGTTTATCCCTCCGCATAAGCAGAAACACAGCAATGTTACTCCTGAACAAAAACTTGATATGTGCCGACTTGCTTTTGACGGAGATGATATGTTTCAAATCAGCGATATCGAAATAAAAAGGCAGGGCGCAAGTTACACTTATATGACCCTCGAAGAATTATCTGCCATATATCCTCATGACGAATTTTTTCTTATCACCGGCGCAGATATGTTTATGACTATACACCATTGGAGAAACCCGGAAATTATATTCCGTCTTGCGACAGTATGCGGTGTGCCAAGAAATAATGATGATATTTCTGACCTCGAAAAACAGGCTGAATTTTTACATTCAATCGGTGCAAAGACAGAAATACTTGATGCCGGAATTATGACAGTATCTTCAACAGATGTACGAACAAGAATAAAAAACGGTGAAAGTATTCACGGGCTTGTACCCGAACCTGTCGAACAGTATATCAAAGAAAACAAACTGTACTTGTAAAATAATGCTTTGACAGAAAATGTTTCGGGAGGAATTTTCATGATAAAGACAACTGTTATAATTGATGGCATGATGTGTAATATGTGTGAAAATCATGTCAATGATGCTATAAGAAAAAAATTTCCGGAAATTCAGTCTGTACGTTCCAGATATAAAAAAGGTCTGACGGAGATTATTTCAGAAAGAGCATATACAAAAGAAGAATTATCTTTGTTACTTGATGAATCCGGATATATAGTCAAAGAAGCAAGCAGTGAGCAGTTTACAAAAAGAAGTTTTCTTTTTTTCGGAAAACGCTGAAAGGGTTGCGGTATGATTTGTTTTGTTTCGCCCAAAGATACCGGCATACTTAAATCTGTTGGAAAACTTTGTTCAGGTGTATGCGGCTGTCGTATTCTTTGTCTTTTGGAAAGTTACGGCAGGTATGATAATCTTGTTGAACTTTGGATGCAATATAACGATGCAGGCGAAAAAACCGCCGTATTGCTTAAATACAGCGGTGACATGACTGTTTCGGTTTCGGATAATGCAGATATTTCAGAGTTGAGAGAATTTATCTCCGCAGTTGGTGCGGTTTCTGTACAATCAGAAATTCCGCTGACAAAAGATTTTTCTGAGGCTGTAATAATGTTGCTGAAAAGCCGTCGTGATTTTGACATTAAAATTTTTGCCGAACAACATCCGTTACCAGAAGTAGTTTATTCATTAATGAAACAATGCAGCGGAGAGGGTTTTTCAATCCCGCTATACGAAGATTTCCTTCTCGATTTTTCCCACCGTATGCGTCACGGAACAGCCTTATGCCGTGCAGTAATGCATGATAAAACGGCTGTTTCTTTTGCTATGACGACAGCACTGTCTGAAAGTTCGGCGGTAATCGGTTCTGTTTGTACGCTTACAGAATATCGTCATTCCGGAATAGGCACAGCTTGTGTAAATTCTTTGATAGATGACCTCGAAGACCGCAATGTTTATGTTGTGCGCCATCCACAGAAGAATGAACAGTTCTACCGAAAAATGGGATTTGAAAATCATGGCACATTATACATAAAAAATCGGAGATGAAAACTAAATGTCAAAAACGACCAGAAGTTATAAGGATACGGTATTTTCGAGTTTGTTTTATGAATGTGAAGAAGCAGAGAACAATGCCAAATCATTGTATGAAGCATTGACAGTGAGGTTGTAAATATGTTGTTTGAAGAGTATAACGCAGAAAAAGCACTCGAAATCAAGGGAAAAGAAGAATTTGAAAAGGGTATAGAAAAGGGGATAGCAAAAGGCAGAGCAGAGGGCAGAGCGGAAGGCAAAGCAGAGGGCGAAAAAATAGGATTTCTGAAAACACTTGCCAAGCTTGTTAAAGATGGCTTGATTACAATTACGCAGGCGGCAGAACAGGCTCAA
>CACXGC010000077.1 GCA_902767155.1 uncultured Ruminococcus sp.
CAAATAATAAGTCAGCCTTACGGCTGACCGGCAATTCATCCCCGACCTATAGAGGTCGGAGTCTTCTTGCCGCTTTAGGATAAAATTTATCACAACGCGGCATATGCTGCCGTATCATTATCTTTTCATAGTATATTTGCATCTTCACGGTAAAGTTTTATGTAACAGCTTTTGTTCTGAGCCACGATATGGCGGTAATTTTCTGTTTCTGGAAAAGGCACTGTAAGCAGTGTTTTTCCATCCCTTGAATACCTGCTGTCCTCAAGCCAACTGTCAACATTTCCAACACCGGCATTATAGGCACATATCGCTGTATCCTCATTTTCGTACATTTTCAGAAGTACAGACAACAGGTTCACACCGTAATCTATGTTGTGTTCCGGATCTTTAAGGTCTTCAAATGTATCTTCTTCGCTCGATTCATCTGTATAGTAAGTATGCAGCCATGTAAATGTTTCCGGCATAAGCTGCATAAGTCCCACCGCACCGACATGAGATTGTGCTGACGGGTCAAAATTGCTTTCCGTCTTTATAACACCATAAATCAGACACGGGTCTACACCATATTTTTCTGCTGCTTTTTGTACAGTATCCTGATATTCCAGCGGATAGGTCTCATAAACATAATTATCATGCACAGTTTTCATCCCCAATGAAGAAAATATCAGCATAACGGAAATTATAGCAAGACATATAGCAAGCCGAACATATTTCACAATTTTTCCCCCGTTTCATTTACTCTGTCAGACCTTTTTTTGCAAGTATCATGCTAAAAGCTTCCTGAACCTCTGTAACAGGTCTTCCGCCGTCAATTACAAAATCAGCCCTCTTTGTATAATATTCCTGCGGCTGCTGAGCATTCATTCTCAAAAGTGCCTTTTCACGGGAAATACCGTCACGCTGCATTATTCTTTCAAGACGCACATCATTTTCAGCAACAACTGCAATAACAAAATCACATATGCCTTCACCATGACTTTCATAAAGCTGTGAGGCATCAAGAACAGCCGCCGGAAAACCTGCTTTGCTGTATTCTTCCAACAAGCGGCTGCACCTTTCTATTATCCACGGATGAGTTATACTATTAAGCATCTCTGTAGACTTCTGCGAGGAAAAAGCCCTCTCTGCAAGCAGAGGACGTATAACATTTCCACCGTCATCTATTATATCATATCCGAAAAATTCTGCAAGCCTTTTCAGACAATCAGTTCCCGGCATTACAGCTTCTCTTGCAACAGAATCCGCTGTCACAACAGCAAATCCGAGTTTTTTTGCAAAATCCGACAATGTGCTTTTACCTGCTCCAGTTTGTCCCGTCAATCCGATAACTTTCATAATTCAACCTCACCGGCAAGCGGATTTATAACTTTAAACGCTGCCGCACGAATGATACGGTTATATACTGCAAGTCCGACACCCTCTTTTTTCGGACAGTGAGCATATACACGTTTCACGCCGATATTGTCCATTTCTCTCAGAGCAGAAAATAATCTGTGCGCCTGTGTACTGTAATCATCCGACCGGCCTATACACATACATGGCAGTTTCAATCTGCCGAGGTCTTCCTTATAGCAAAGTACTGCATCACCATTCTCTGCATGACTGTTTACGTAACTGCTAAAAGTTTCACCTTCTGCGTCTATAAGCAGCACTTCCGCAGCCGGAGCATAATGTTTGTACTTCATGCCCGGACTTGCAGCTTTTTCACCTTCTGCAAGCGGTTTTGTCACTGCATCAGCAATTGTAACCTCCCCTATCGCTTCACGAAGCTGTTCAGCAGTAATTCCTCCCGGACGAAGTATACACGGTATATCTGACGCTAATGTAATTACAGTCGATTCGACACCCACTTCGCTGTCACCGCCGTCAAGTATAGCGTCAATACGTCCATCCATGTCACAGATGACGTGCTGAAATGTTGTCGGGCTGGGACTTCCTGAAAGATTTGCGGAAGGTGCTGCTAACGGTCCGGAAAGTGATATAAGCTTTCTTGCTGTTATGTGTGACGGAAATCTGATAGCAACCGTATCCAAACCGGCGCATACCTCGTCGGGAATAACATCCGATTTTGGCAATATGATAGTAAGCGGTCCGGGCCAGAATTTTTCAGCAAGAATTTCGGCTTTAAGCGGTATATCTTTTACAAGCGGTCTCATCTGCTCAATGCCAGAAATATGTACTATCAAAGGATTATCCGAAGGACGACCTTTTGCCTCAAAAATCTTTTTTACTGCTTCACCATTCAAAGCATCTGCGGCAAGACCATATACTGTTTCAGTAGGCATGGCAACAAGACCGCCGTTTTTAAGTATTTCAGCCGCCTGACGTATATTTTCATCCGTCGGCGAAAGAAGTAATGTATTCATAAAATTATCCCTTTTCCTAAATTAATGAAAAATTCATACACATGACATAATCGGAAGTTTCATCAATATCTTTTCACAAAACTGTTCGGATCGTCCGAAACACCGTTTACTGTCTGAGTCTGTGTATTCTCATCTACATAAAAGTTTCCTTCTTCATTTACTCCGCCCTCGTAAAAGAAATCACCGGCTGCGGTAAAATGAGTCATCATATTGTTATCCTGCTGTTCAAAAGTGCCCTCATTTCGTACATTATGTTCGGTATTTACAAAGAATTCTCCATTGTTTTCATCAGCACCTGTATACAAACCTTCATTCTCGAACGTGTAGTCTTTCTTGTCCAGCAGATGAGTTTCCTCTATCAGGCCTTTTTTGACAAGATAATTGTACCACAAATTCTTGAAAAGCTTGCGAAGGAACACAAGCGAAAGCAGAAACATAAGTACTGCACCTATGAATGTAAAGGTTATTGCCTTATCCGAAAAGGTATCAGTAACAGTAGTAATGTCTATCTGCTGACGAAGCATTGCTCTTTGTGTTCCGCTTTTTATTTCGTTTCTTCTGAGGTAGTTGCTTGACATGAGATACATATTCAGGGCTCCTATGTTAGTATCCGTCATATGCGAAACCTTACCCTTGAAAACAATTTTATCGACCAAGCCTCTTCTCAGACGATTTATCTGTTGATCAATTTCAGATTGCGGCATAACACGCAGCACAAGGATATGATCGTTTTCCGTGACAACAAATAAGTATCTAAGCTGCACCTCCTGCGAATTTGAAATAGCAGAATCACCTATATACTCTCCGTCTATCCTGGTAAGAACACCTGTTATCAAAGAATCATTTTCCAGATTTTCAAACGAATCGACCATAGGCGGCAAATTATTGTTTGCGGCTATCATATCCATTCCGGACTTTATCTGTCCAAACATAACCAAAAGGCAGATAACAGCCATAACTATACGAAATATTTCCATTCTTGTTCCCTGAAATGCGTGATACTTCATTTTAAAACACTCCAATAATTATTTGTTAGTTACTACGTTATTTTCATCCGATCCGTTTTTGACAGTCAAAGCGTCAATCATTTCGTCAAGATCTCCGTTAAGGAAAGCATCCATTTTGTACAAAGTCATGCCAATACGATGATCTGTAATTCTTCCCTGCGGATAGTTATAGGTTCGTATACGTTCACTTCTATCACCTGTTCCGACCTGACTGCGGCGTTCTCCGGCAAGTTCACTTTGCTGCTGCTCACGTTTAGCCTCAAGCAATCGGGATTTCAGAACTTTCATAGCCTTATCCTTATTTTTGTACTGACTTCGCTCATCCTGACATTCTACTACCATTCCAGTTGGCAAATGAGTTATTCTTATAGCAGACTCGGTTTTGTTTATATGCTGACCACCTGCACCGCTCGCACGAAAAGTATCGATTCTAAGCTCCGTCGGGTCGATTGTAAGTTCAACATCATCAGCTTCCGGCAGAACTGCTACAGTCACAGTAGAAGTATGTATCCTGCCCTGTGTTTCCGTTTCAGGAACACGCTGTACTCTGTGAACTCCGCTTTCAAATTTCAGACGTGAGTATGCACCCTCGCCGGCAATCATGAAACTTATTTCCTTGAATCCTCCAAGTTCGGTCTCGTTCACATTCAGCAAATTAATTTTCCAGCCTTTGCGAACCGCATACATACTGTACATACGGTAAAGAACCGCCGCAAATAATGCTGCTTCCTCTCCGCCTGCGCCGCCTCTTATCTCTACTATGACATTCCGTTCATCACGAGGGTCTTTCGGCTTCATAAGAATTTTGAGTTTCTCCTCTGCCTTTGAAATTTCGTCTTCAAGAACAGAAATTTCTAAATTTATGAATTCACGCAGATCATTATCGTTTTCTTCTGTCAGCATAATTTTTGCATCTGCAAGTTCCTGTTTTTTTTGGCGGTATTCTCTGTAAGCCATTGCTACGGGCTCGACAGATTTCAGTTCTTTTACTGTGGCAGTATATTTTTCGGCTGATTCGATAACAGACGGGTCACAAAGTCTCGAAGATAATTCTTCATACTTCTTTTCAAAGTTATACAATTGTTCAAACATGACAATTCTCCATTCGTAAAGTTACTGTTTCAGGCATAATCTTACGGCAATACAGCCTATTTCCGTATAACCTTGCGTATATTCTTTTCCGCCTTTTGCCTTGCAACCATTACTTCATGACCACAACCCATACATTTCAGCTTGAAATCCATTCCTATCCTCAGAACAAGAAAACAGCGGTTATTTTCCTTTCCGCACGGATGAGGTTTTTTCATTTCAAGAATATCATTAAGCTGTATATCCATCACAATCCTCATTTCGTTCACATACTCATTCGTATTATAACACAGTATAAGTTTTTTTACAATTATTTCTGAGCAATCTTTATCAAATACACACCAAAAATATGAATTTCTCCGTATATTTACGGCAACATGAAGAATTTTCTGTCTATAAACCTTGAAAAAACGAATGAATAAGTGTATAATCATGGTATGTTTCAATTCGGAACGGTTATCCTTGTTCAATACTTTTATCTATGAGTTTCATGAATGTTTTTTTCCGATGGTTGACACGTATTTGTAATAATGCTATAATAGTTGACAGTTGGTTTTTTTGGAGTGATTATTTATGATAAGCGGAGCTGAGATAATGGTAAAATGCCTGCAAGAAGAAGGTGTTTCCATAGTATTCGGTTATCCGGGTGCAGTTATCTGCCCATTTTTTGATGAACTTTACCGTACAGACATAAGAGCAGTACTCGTCCGTCAGGAACAAAATGCTGCCCACTGCGCAAGCGGCTATGCAAGAGCTTTGTCTACAGTCGGTGTCTGTGTTGCTACTTCCGGCCCCGGTGCGCTCAATCTTATTACAGGTATTGCTACTGCATATATGGATTCTATACCGCTTGTCTGTATTACCGGACAGGTAAGAAGTGATGTTCTCGGTAGAGATGTATTTCAGGAAGCTGACATCACCGGCGCTTGCGAATCTTTTGTAAAACACAGTTACCTTGTGAAAAATACAGCAGACCTGCCCAGAATTTTTAAAGAAGCTTTCCATATCGCCGGAACAGGTCGTCCAGGTCCGGTTCTTATAGATGTACCAGTTGACGTTCAGACCGGTACGATAGAAGAATTTGTTTACCCCGATAAAGTGAATATAAT
Source organism: uncultured Ruminococcus sp. (assembly GCA_902767155.1). GTDB lineage: Bacteria > Bacillota > Clostridia > Oscillospirales > Acutalibacteraceae > UBA1213. The sequence continues at coordinate 5,572 of CACXGC010000077.1, forward strand.
AGGCTATAAGCCAAGCGTACAGGGACATCCTATGCAGATAAAACGTGCATTGGAAATGATAAAAAATTCTAAGCGTCCTGTAATTTGTGCCGGCGGCGGCGTTCTCTCGTCAGGCGCAAAGCCTAAATTCCGTGAATTTATTGATAAAACCGGAATCCCCGTTGTTTCAACAATGATGGGCATCGGCATAATGCCGTCAGATGACCCTCAATATGTCGGTATGCTCGGCTCTCACGGTATGAAGGCTGCCAACATAACGATACATAATGCCGATCTTGTAATACTCTGCGGTGCAAGAGTCGGAGATCGTGCAGTCACTTCGCCGGATCAGGTAGTTGAACACGCAAATGTAATTCATATAGATATTGACCCCGCCGAAATCGGAAAAAATATGAAAACCTCTATCCCGATAGTCGGAGATATGAAAAATGTTCTCGGAAAAATGCTCAGCGGCATAGATTACACAACTCCCACAGAATGGAGAGAACAAGTCTCTGCATGGAAAGCTGAATATGCTCCGAAACCCCAGTATTTCGATAACTGCGTAGAACCTAAGTCATTCATTGCAAGCCTTTCAAAGATAGTACGCCCGAAAGCTATAATGGTAGCAGATGTCGGACAAAATCAGATATGGTGCGCCAATAACTACCGCATAAAAGACGGTCGTTTCTTCACATCCGGCGGTATGGGTACTATGGGTTATTCCGTTCCGGCAGCAGCAGGCGCAAAGGCAGCCCGTCCGGACAGAGATGTTATCGCTGTCTGCGGTGACGGTTCTTTCCAGATGTCGCTGAATGAACTTGCAACTATCGCTACAGAAAATCTTAACATAAAAATTATTGTAATGCGCAATACAGTTCTCGGTATGGTGCATGAACTTCAGGATAAAAACTATGGCAGCCGATATGCTATCACAGAACTCCAAGCTGTTCCGGATTTCGTAAAATTGGCGCAGGCTTACGGCATAGACTCGGCTATTGCATACAGCAACGAAGAAGCAGAAAAATATGCTGCTGAAATGCTGAAAAATGATAAACCGTTTGTGCTTGTCTGCAATGTTGATCCGAAAACATCTTCAATATAAAGGAGACGCCGCTATGAAATATACTCTTTCCGTACTTGTTGAGAACCATCCCGGCGTTCTCTCAAAGGTATCAGGACTTTTTTCGAGAAGAGCATTCAATATTGACAGTCTTGCTGTGGGTATTACGGAAGACCCTAATATCTCACGCATGACTATTGTTGCCGATGGTGACGAGTATGTGATTGAACAGCTTGAAAAACAGCTAAACAAGGTCATACCCGTTATAAAAGTCCGTACATATACCGAAGGCGAATATATAAGCCGTGAACTTTCACTCATCAAAGTGAGCTGTCCGGCAAAACAGCGCCTTGACATAATGAAAATAGCTGAACTTATGGGCGCTCAGATAGTTGATGTCTCCGTCAGCACAATGACTCTGCAATTTGCAGACACTCTTGAACATTTTGAAACACTGACGGATTTGCTCAAGCCGTATGGTATCCGTGAGATAGTCAGAACAGGAACAGTAGCAATTGAAAAGGATTCCGTGCTTTTCCGAAAATGACAATCTGACAGATTTCATATAAATCGTACCACAGGTACACAATTTTATTTTATTTGGAGGTCTTTAAAATGCCAAAAATTTATTATGAGTCCGATTGTGATATCAACGTACTCAAAGGAAAAACAGTTGCCATCATCGGTTACGGCAGCCAGGGTCATGCTCATGCTCTCAACCTTCGTGACAGCGGTGTCAATGTTATCATCGGTCTGTACAAGGGCAGCAAAAGCTGGGATCACGTAAAGGAACTCGGCTTTGAAGTTTACACAACTGCTGAAGCTACTCAGAAGGCTGACATCATCATGATCCTTACACCCGATGAGAAACAGGCTGCTATATTCAAGAATGATATCGAACCAAACCTCTCAGAAGGCAAGGCTATCGCTTTTGCACACGGTTTCAACATCCACTTCAAACAGATCGTTCCCCCGAAGAATGTTGACGTATTCATGATCGCACCAAAAGCTCCCGGTCACACAGTACGCAGTGAATATGTAGAGGGTAAGGGTACTCCGGCTCTCGTTGCTGTATATCAGGATGCTACAGGCAAGGCTCTTGACATTGCTCTTGCTTACGGCGCAGGTATCGGTGCTGCTCGTGCTGCTGTTATGGAAACAACTTTCAGAATCGAAACAGAAACTGACCTCTTTGGTGAGCAGGCTGTTCTTTGCGGCGGCGTTACAGCTCTCATGCAGGCAGGCTTTGAAACACTCGTTGAAGCAGGTTATGCTCCTGAAAACGCTTACTTTGAGTGTATCCACGAAATGAAACTCATCGTTGACCTTATCTATGCAGGCGGCTTCTCACTTATGAGATATTCTATCTCCGATACTGCTGAATTCGGTGACTACGAGACAGGCAAGAGAATCATCACAGATGCTACTAAGGCTGAAATGAAGAAAGTTCTCGCTGAAATTCAGGATGGTACATTCGCTTCCAAGTGGATTGCTGAAAACAAGAACGGCAGAGCTCACTTCAATGCTATGCGTTCACTCAAGGCTGAACATCAGCTCGAAAAGGTCGGCGCTGAAATCCGCAAGATGTATGCATGGAGCCAGACAGACAATAAGTACGCTGACTGATTTGTCTTAAACTTCCCATAAAATTCTATTTCCCCTGCATTTTGTTCGCAATATGCAGGGGATTTTTGCCTAAATAACCTGTACAAAAAATCGCCGTAAGCCTATGTCAAAGTAATGCCGCTGTAATAATGTCTGAGAATTTCCTCATATGATGCTCCCTGTAAAGCCATAACCTGTGCGCCCCACTGACTCATACCCACACCATGACCGTAACCTCTGACAGTGAAAACAAATTCCCCGTCTAAATATTTCACTTCATAAACGGCACTCCTGAGACTGAAAAGCTTTCTTATCTCCGTACCGCTGAACTCTGCGCCCCCTATTTTCTGACTGATGACAGAACCTGAATTTGTGTATACTGTTTCACCGATATATTTATCAGGTCGGGAAGGAAATTTAACTCCCGGCTGAATTTCCTTTAACTTGCTGCGAAAAGTTTCTTCCGAAACCGAAACTTCCGAAATATAATCCGGTGCCGCAGTATCATACGGACTTGGCACTGAAATGAGATTATCATCTTTTTTTCCAAAAATATCTTCTGCGTTTTCTGTAATGCCTCCTGAAATTGCATGATAGCAGGCATCTATCGGCTTGCCTGTACTGTCTGTTATGACAATACCATAAACATCATCTACAACCGCTCTGATTTTTTTAATGCTGCTGTCGTAATACTTCCCCCATTTTCTCCTAAGCTTATTTTCATCAAGATACAGCTCTCCTTTCGATAAGTCTGCCTGAAAATCAGCTCCTTTCAGCTTTGAATCAGGTTTTTCCTGCTGTAACGCCCGTTTCCGACAAAAAAAGGTATACAAAGCAACTGTCTGTGCTTTCAGTGCTTCTTCTTCAAAAGATGGCTGCATTTCATAGGCTAATGCGCCTACACAGAATTCTTTCTCCCCAATATCAACAACTTTTCCCGAAGAAGTATCAAGTATGCGAAATATACCATCTTCCCGCTTATTTATATCTTCAACTTCTTCTGTACTTGGCAGATTCTCATTAATAGACGAAGACTGCTCACTATCCTTGTCAGAAATATTTCCATTTGCGGACAGAAGAGGCAAAAACGCCATCAAAAGAAAACAAAAAGCCAAAAATATCAGCTTTATTCTCATTATATTCTACCTCCACTATAATTTTTGGAATATATGTTGTCTTTTCTTGACATGGGCTTAAAAAAAAGTTAAAATATAGTTTGTATCATTGTATGATACATTTATAGAAATATGTTTTGCACATATTTTCACAAAAAAGAAAAGAGGAATCTCTTATGACAACTGATTCATATTTTTACGACGATAAGCTTGCAGAACTCTGCGATGAATATCGTCGTCATAATGGTTTTAACTCACAGGACTATCTGACATACGGCGTAAAAAGAGGATTGCGTAACCCTGACGGAACAGGTGTTATGGCAGGACTTACAAATATCTGTAACGTACACGGCTTTATGATGGCTGACGGTGAACGTGTTCCGGATGAAGGAAAGCTTACTTACAGAGGCTATAATGTCAATGACATCGTAAATGCCTGCATCGCAGAAAACCGCTTTGGATATGAAGAAACTGCTTGGCTGCTTCTGTTCGGCTCACTTCCTGACAAGACACATCTTGAAAGATTCAAAGACATTCTCGGTCATTACCGTGAACTTCCTCCGAACTTTGCCGAAGATATGATACTGAAATTCCCGTCGGCAGATATTATGAATAAGCTGGCTCATTCCGTACTCGGTCTGTATACGACTGACCCGAACCCCGATGATACTTCACTCGAAAATTCAATGCGCCAGTCAATACAGCTTATGGCATCACTTCCGACAATTATGACATATGCCTATCAGGTCAAAAGACGAGCTTTCGACAGACAAAGTATGTTCTTCCACCCTGTAGACCTGACTCTCTCTACAAGTGAATCTATTCTCCGTGCATTGCGCTTTGATATGAAATTCACCGACTCGGAAGCAAAACTTCTTGACCTTTGCATGATTCTCCATGCAGAACACGGCGGCGGTAATAACTCTACTTTTGCAACAAGAGTTCTCTCTTCTTCCGGAACAGATATATATTCCGCAATCGGTGCTGCAATAGGTTCGCTGAAAGGTCCTCGTCACGGCGGTGCAAATCTCCGTGTACGTGCTATGATGAACGAGCTTAAAGATTGTGTCAAGGACTGGAAAGACGAGGAAGCTGTATATAATCATCTCGCATCTATTATACGCCGTGAAAAAGGTGACGGAACAGGCTTAATATACGGTTTCGGTCACGCTGTATATACTCTTTCAGACCCACGTGCGGTAATACTGAAAAGAACAGCCGGAAAAATTGCTGATGAGAAAAACATGAACGATGAATTCGATCTCTATAAACTGGTTGAAAGACTCACCCCAACAGTTATGAAAGAAGTCAAAGGCAGTGATAAGGTAATTTGTCCTAATGTTGATTTCTATTCCGGATTCGTTTATGATATGCTCGGCATTCCAAGCGAAATGTTTACTCCGCTCTTTGCTGTCTCAAGAATTGCCGGTTGGTGTGCGCACAGAATGGAAGAAGTTACTTATGGCGGCAGAATAATCCGTCCTGCATACCGTTCAATGGTACACAAAAAAGCTTATATTCCGATTGCTGACAGAACCGGCGATTAAATGAAAGGGAGTGTCACTATGAAATTAAAAAATCTCTGGATACCTACTATTATTTTTGGTATTATCGGCGGTGCGGCAAAGATTTGTGATACACTGTTCAATAGAAACGGCGAGTCGTTTTTCCTCAACAGTATGGTGTGCAGTACTATCTTTGTATGCTCACTTATCATGATATTCCTTATCGGTGTCATAATGGCAATGGCTGACACAAGGGGAAATGTTGCACACTGTCCGGTCAAAAATATCGGTGCTGCACTTTTCGGATTTATTGTATCTGTAACTCTTATTTGTACCGGCGTTTTGTCTATACTTTCTGTTGGGGCAGATACTCCTCTGCTGCAAATTTTGATGTCATGCATATTCGGCATTTTCGGCGGCGTAATTATGCTTTACGAATCCTGTATATCGTTTACCGGACACAACAATATGAAAAAAATACCGCTGCTGGCGCTTGCTTTGCCGGTATGGAGCTGTTCGAGAATGATGCAGCTCTTCCTCGAATACTCCAAAGTCTCACTTAACTCAACAGAAATGTTTGACCTCATATCAACGGTATTTCTCACACTGTTCCTCTTCTATCAGGCAGTTTATTTTGCCGGTTTCGACCAAAATCACGGTGTAAGAAGAAGTATTCTGTATGGCTGCTGTTATATCATGTGCGGTATGATAACTACTGCTGATATACTCATAAAAATGTTCTATCCGGCACAAGTTGAATCAAATGTTGACACACTTGTAGTTGAACCTACATTTGCAAGAATTCTCACTTGTGCAACCGATATTTCTTTCTGCCTATATGCAATTTTCTTCCTCGCTGGAATAGCTAAAAATGTCCGCTTTGAAGAAATTGACGATGATGACGAAAAACCTCTTGACGATTATTTCGGTAATATCAAAACTACAGATGTTTCTGATAACTCAGAAATTACAGAAGATGAAACTCCTTCCGAAGAATTTCATACTTCTATACTGAAATTTGATGACAACGAGTCGGGAGAAGTCTCTGAAAATAGTAAAGAAGCATCAAATGAGGAAACCGAAACTGTTTCCGAAGAAATTCCGCTTGAGAATCATGACGATTTCAAAGAAGAAGTTTCTGATGAAAACGCTGACAAAGATGAAACAATTGCTCAAACTGTTACAACCGAAACAGAAAAAGCTTTTGAAGAACCTTTACAGAACCAGCCAAAGGAAACTGTCAGCAAAACTGAAGAAGTCTATACTGCGAAAGAAAATACTGCTTCGACTGAGGCTAAAAAATCCCAGTATGAAGGGTATGATTACAGTTATCTGACGACGAATACGACAGATTCTGACAGCAGCGTAAATATGGACGAACTGTATGCAATGCTCGACAAAATGAGCGAAGGATAAAAAACATTTGCCGGTCGTGGAAAAAATAATTCCCGACCGGTAACATTTTCGTTATACATTTGTAAAAATTTGTAAAATTCCCCTTTTCATTTGCAAATAAAAGTTGTATAATAGTATGGTATTGGTTTTTACAAGGATTATGGACAAGAAAAATAAGAAGGGGTATGAAAAAATGTTAACGCAAACAATCACAATCCGCAATGCGGAAGGTCTTCATTGTCGTCCGGCATCAGTTTTTGTTGAAGAAATGGCAAAATACAACTGTGATGTTACAATTTGTTTTAAAGGCGAGAGAATAAACGCCAAAAGTATTCTTAGTATTATGACATCCTGTATTGTATGTGGTTCTGAAATAACTATTGAGTGTGACGGAGAAGATGAAAAGCAGGCAATGAACGCAGCTGTTAAACTTATTCAGTCAGAATTCAAAAAATATTGATAATGCAAAAGGCGAAACCGTTTTGGCTTCGCCCTTTTTTTAGTCAAATATCAAAGAATTTTCTGTTCTGTCGCTGCTCTCTTGATACTCAATAATTTCATAGCCGCTTGGAATCTCAAAAAGTTCCGGTCGGATATCGTCTGTATATGCCGCATAAATAAAACCGACAATCTTTGATATGCCCTCTTTAACGCTTGAATCTGGGGATGTTTCAACAAACTCTGTCAGCTGATAAACTTCTGCCTTGTAGAATTTTTCTCCGTCAAAATAAGCTACGATATATGTATCGTCATTTGAATACAGTTCATAATACATATTTTTTCCGTCAATCATAATATTACCGCATTGTTTGATATCTCCGGAAAATACGCTCATATCCTCAAACTCTTCGCCGACCATTGAAAAATTACTTTCACTTTTATCGCAAACTATGCACTTTTTTTCATCCTCTTCAAGGCTGTATATTTTGTCTCCCTTGGTAATATATTTCTGTCCATACTTCGATAACTTGCCATTAATTATTACATTAACTGCCTGATAACTGCTGTCACCCTTTTTCTGCGTTAAATAATCAAATCCATTAAGTTCATTGTCTCCTTTTTCCCCGGCAAAAATCAGAATTTCATAACATATGTTGTCTTTCTTGAACGTTTCGGAAAAAAGATCTGTAAAAATGTGTGTCTTTTCCCCACTCGGTTTTGCAAGTTTTTCAAACTCACTGAAATTTTTCACTCCGATAAGCTTTAAATCCGATTTTCTGAAAGATAGCAGTGTCGGTTTGAAATCACTTTTATCCTGAACATTTACCTGTGGTCCGATAAGCGCACCATCCGGAAGAGAATTTTCTTTATTAGAAGATATCAGGGAGCTTTCTTCTCCGTCTATACCATTCATCATCGGATCCCATTCTTTTATGCTTATTCCTCCGAGCGCACCGCATGAAAAGCTGTAGCTGACCATATCATCGGATGCATATATAGACTCTTTGATTATAAGCCCTTTTTCAGCAAGAGTATTCAGAAATTCAACCGACATGGAACGTCTTTTATCAACTGATGCTTCCTGAAATTTTTTTGAATTTATAAAATCCTGAACATATGTTTCGGCTTCCCACATCTGTTCCAGTTCTTCACTTGTCAGACCTTCCTCTGATTCCTCGGATGATGACTCAGAGGTTTTATCAGGCTCTCTCTCTGTTTTTTCTTCTGCGGATGATTCTGCGGTCTGAGAAATTTCTGTTTCAATTCTTTCCTCTTCACTTCTTTCGGTTTCACGGCTTTCAACCTCACTGCTTTCCTCGTCAGAGGCTGTCAGAGAAATCTCTCTTTCGCTTACCGTCTGAGAACCGGCTTTACTTTCTTCCTTTACTTCGGTATTGTTATTACATCCTCCAAGAATCATCACTGCGGCACAAAGCAGAATCGCAGTTATCCTTCTTTTTTTCATACCAATTTCCTCCGATCATTTTTTATCTTATACCATGATAATCCGGCAAAACGAAAAAGGATACAAAAAAAATCCCGCCGAATTTCTCCGGCGGAATCTGGAATATTATGCCGTGCGCACTAAATTATGCAAGTTCAGCAAAATACTTAATTGTTCTAACCATCTGGCTTGTGTAGCTGTTCTCGTTGTCGTACCAGGAAACTACCTGTACTTCATAGAGATCATCAGCGATCTTGCTAACCATTGTCTGAGTAGCATCGAAGAGTGAGCCGTATCTCATACCGATAACGTCAGAAGAAACGATCGGATCCTCATTGTAGCCGAATGAATCAGAAGAAGCAGCCTTCATAGCAGCATTGATGCCTTCCTTTGTAACGTCTGCGCCCTTAACAACAGCTGTAAGGATAGTTGTAGAACCTGTCGGAACCGGTACACGCTGTGCAGAACCGATGAGCTTGCCGTTGAGTTCAGGAATAACAAGACCGATAGCCTTTGCAGCGCCTGTTGAGTTAGGAACGATGTTAGCAGCGCCAGCTCTTGCTCTTCTGAGGTCGCCCTTTCTGTGAGGACCGTCAAGGATC
>CACXGC010000078.1 GCA_902767155.1 uncultured Ruminococcus sp.
AAGGGTAAAATCCTTATCGGAGATGCACCCGAAATCATAGATGTAGTAATCATAGTTTTTGGCGAGTATATCTGCTATTTTTTCCTGCCTGTAATACATTTCGATATTCTGATAGCTGACCATACCCATGTCATCATCCCGTGTCGAATCAGTATAGAACTCTGCTATTCTCTGAACATAGTCGGATGAATTAAGCTGTATGTAACAGGCTGTGTACCCTTGCAGAATAAGGTGCTTTACGATCTGCAAAGCCTGAGTCGTCGTGCCGATACGGGGCGTAGAGCCGACGACAGCTACCGTTGCGGAGCTGATAAAATTTCCTTCTATTTCTTCTTTTTTCTTGTCACGCTGGTCTTCTGTGGGAAGCTGGTCAAATATTTCATCAATATTGGTCTTGCCGTCCAGAGCATCCGACAACTCACGCTTCAGCATAGACGGATTTGTACCGAGCATAAAGAACCGTACTCCCGCTGCTATTGCCGCCTGTACGATCTGAGAATTGATATTGTAACCCTCCGCCATAACGATTATTCGTATATTCCCGTTTGCGATCATCAGATTCTTGCAGAATTTGCCGATATTCTGATAATCCATAATGACGAGGGACGGCAGATGCAGTATCACGGTAGAATAAGAGCCTTGAAGAATTGATCTTGACAGTTCTTCAAGGCTGCTGACAAAGCCGGAGTATTCGCATTTTTCTTTTCAGTAGCTTCAGGGATGAACCATCCCTTGTCCTGCTCGCCGACAAATAAGATCATTGATCTGCTCCTTTCTTTTTGGGTATGAAAAAAGAGCCGATTTTTCAAACCGACTCTTTTGTGTAGTATTTGGTTTTATTTGAATTGGCTTTTGTTTAATGGTGGGCATAATTGAAAATTATTTTCGAACTTTTGTTTAACCGAATAAATAATATCCATTTACAAAACTCCAATCAAAAATTATTCCTCAATTATTATCCGTCTGTTTTGCATCCTCCAGATACTCATGAGGCTTTGATTTATACTCTTTCGTATAGTATTTTTGGTATTTACTTTCCAAAGTATGTTCTTTTTCTTCCATATCATCATCTTCATCATCAATGGGCGTTTTTGAAATAGCGTCCGTAAGTATTTTTTCAAGATGTTCATATTCCGAATGCTCTCCGAAACAAGTCAGTACCAGTGCATTTCTGAAATATCCGGCACTGGCTGCTATCAGCTCATAATCAAAATAGTACCCATAATACTCAGAAAACAAAGCAATAAGCATAACAGTAGTTCTTGTATTTCCTTCTCTGAACGGATGAATCTGCCATATTTTTGAAAACAGCCTGGTGATATTGGAAACAAAATCAGAATGGGAAATATTGTTCCAGTCTATGCTGTTGATTCTATTCCAAATATCAGTCATATCTCTGTCGATATCATCCCAGTTGGAATACCACACGCTTTGTCCTGCGAGTATTTCTTCTCTTTTCTGGATGTTGATTATCCTGTAATGACCTGCCCACTCATAGACATGACCAAAGAGTTTTCTGTGTATTGCACAAACTCCTTTTGCTGAAAAATCAGAAAAACCACTGTTGTAAAGAAGCATCATTCCGGCATTAGCATATTCACTTTCAGCAAGATCAAGTTCTGCTTCGGTTTTAATATCAAGCAGATTTTTCAGTACCTTGCTGTTTTCGTAAAGATAAATATCATATTTGCTCATATAGCTGCCTTTCTGTGCCTTTGATATAATTCATTCATCAGTTGTTCTTCGTTCAGTTCACCATTTACCCATTTCATATAGAGCTGCTTGGTCTTATCTGAAACAGGGACACCTTCAATACTTCCTATGGCAGAAGCCATTTTCATTGCCCGTTCTCTCTTTTTCTTATCTTGTGGTGACATAATATATCCTCCTCGTCATTTCATTAGAACTATTATACACTACAAATAGCAGAAAATAAATACATATATTATTTCTTTTTCATTTTCTCAATCGCCTCCTCGATATCCATTACCGCTTTTCTCAGCTCCGAAATGTCGTACTTGTTCTGTTCTATTGTTTCCTCATTCCGCTTGATCTGACGCTCGTAGGAGCTTATTCTGCGGTCTGTTTCCTTGATTTCCTCGGTGGTTTCAAATTCCTTGTCTGCAATAAGCTCGGAAATGCTTTGACGATAGGACTTGTTATCCTCAGACAGCTTGTTGTTTTCATCAATAAGAGCCTGAATCTCAGCCTCCTTGTCGCTTTTCTGTATGCCGAGATATTCGATACGATAGTCGGTGGGAGTGTAATCTCCTATCTTCTCAACAGCCTCGACCTTATCAATATTTGAATAAAACTGCACTATCTTGTGGCTATCTTGTGGCTGCTGTCATCATCGGCTGCAAGCTGGAGTGAAAGGGATACTTCTTCAAAGCTTGCTGGCACACCGGTAATCGACACAACTACCATATTTTCAAACGGATATTTGACCTCAGTTTTGAGCTTTGTTTCAGAAGTGCCTGTATCCATACCCCAAAGCTTTTCCGTGTGTCTTTCATAAGTCGCCCGGTTCAGCTCAAGACTTGAAAGACTTTCATTGCTTGCGCTGAACATCACCATCATAGCCTTGTCATCTTTTGAATATGTCCATTTTTTAAGCGTCAGGCTGACATCCTCTGACAGCTTTGTTTTGGTGTTCAGCTCGGTAAAAAGATAGTTCCGATTCTCGTGGAAGAAGAAACGGGAGCTAAAAAAAAAGCCGTAACCGAGAACGATCACAGCAAGGATTATCCAGTATATTTTGCTTTTCATCCTGTCACCCCGATCTTTTGCAGCTTTATTGCAGACGACTGAAGATCTGAAATTCTCCATATCGAAGCATCTGCATCATATTCAAATTCCACCTGTAAAATGATATTTTGCTTGTCCCTGCTTCCGTCCGGGAAATCGAAAATCACCTCGACAGTTGCAAAAGCCAAAATTTTTGATGTATCAACAGCCTGATAAACGATGTTTTTGGTACTTGCGAATTGTTTTATCTGCTCATCCGGAGAAAAACTGATCTCCATTTCATTTTTGCTATACATTTTATCGCACAGATCATTAGTCAAATATTTTCTGATCCTACTGACTTTTTCGTTTTCGCTTTTATTTCCGTCCGAGGTATAATATCCGTCAACAAACGCCTTTATTATATCCGACAGATTTGCGGAATCCTTGGCGGAAAGCTGATCTGATTTCAGCCTCCTGTTTTCGTCTGTAAGCTGAGTTATGATCTGCTTTTGTTCTGAGTTGTCATATTCCTTTTCACGGTAGCCTTCAAGCTCGGAATAAAGACCTGAAAAGTAAATGCAGACGGCGACAAACATCAGCAGAAATGAAACAGACAGAATGATCCATAGCTTATAATTCTTGATTACTTTCATACGCCCTCCTTAGCTTTGCTGTGC
>CACXGC010000079.1 GCA_902767155.1 uncultured Ruminococcus sp.
AATCGAGAATGAAAAGTGCAAAGTCAGTTTTGCGGACAAATCTATCATAACCGTGGGACACACGGGGATAGCTCGTTGATACTGTACGGGTTGCCGTACTTGAGCTAGAAGCCCCCACCTCTATAGGTGGGGGAGTATGTCACTCTATATCATCACGAAAAAGAACTTGTAAAGCTGACCTGTTCTGTTTTTCCTCATTTCCGAGTATAATTTACTGACAGAAAGGACGGGATTTTATGGAACCTGAAGACGAACTTCCGGCAGAAATTGACAGCGAGGAAATTCCTGAACAAAATGAACATCACAGCAACAGTATGCTCCTTATTGTCATTCAGCTCACAGTAAGTGCTATACTTATCATTGCATCAATTGTCATTAAAATGATCGGCGGAACAGTACACAGTGAACTTGGTACATGGTACTACAAGAATTACAACAATACTATATTCCTTGACTCCGCACAAAGCTTTCTGCCATTTGCGGATAATATAACACTGACAGAAACAAGTACCGCTGTACCAGATTCCGCTCTGGCAAAAGAACTTGTCAAAGAAAACTCATCTCAGGCTGAGATCAAAAAATGAAACTGAAAATACATGACCTGACATTTGAAATCAGTTTCCCACTCACTGCCGCAATGACACTTGTAATACTCTGTGATACTTCCCTCTCGGCGGCTGTATGCTTTATCGCAATAATCATACATGAATCGGGGCATTTGCTTGCACTGCACCATTATTCTTCATTCCCTTCAAGAATAAAACTTACTCTTTTCGATTTCGCCATATGCGACAAAAAGAAAAATGTCCGCTGTCTGCGGCAGGAACTTGTTATCATTCTTGCCGGAGTCAGCGCAAATATGCTGTTTTTTCTCCTGACAATGGGAATAAATTTCTTTTTCCCCCATATATTCTGGGAAATGCTGATGAACGCCAATCTGACGCTTGCTGTATTCAACAGTCTGCCTGTCGAATCACTTGACGGCGGACAGGCTGTTTTTCTGCTTTTATGCAAAAAAGCCGACCCGAAAAATGCTGTGAAAATTCTTGAAATAATCTCTTTTGTAGTACTCCTGCCGATAGCAGCTCTTGGCTTTTTAGTTCTTTTGCGCTCAAAATATAACTTTTCTCTCCTGTTGACAGCCATCTATCTCATAGCATCAATACTGCTGTCAAAAAGCAAAATCTGTTATTAGCCGTATTGTACATCCGACAAAAAAATGTTATAATGTACCCGTATCCATAAGCACAAACTGCGAAATGAATACGGGCATTTTTGCATAAAAGCACTATAATTTCATGATTGCGTGGTGTAAAAAATGAATTATCAGATAACAGAAAATGGTATCTCTCTTTCACTTGAGGATAGTTTTGACCTCAAAAATACTTTTGACTGCGGTCAGTGTTTCCGCTGGGAAGAACACGAGGACGGTTCATATACCGGCATAGTACAGGGAAATTATGCCAAAGTTATCTCTGTTGACGGTCATATATGTATCGAAAAATGCTCCGAAGATGATTTTCTCGGATTATGGAAAAACTATTTCGATCTTGACAATAACTACAACGACATACGAAAAGAACTGTCGGAACTGTATCCTTCTCTGTCATGTGCTGTTGACAGCATTGACGGTATTCGCATACTCGCACAAGACCCTTGGGAAGCTTTATGCTCCTTCATCATCTCTCAGAATAATAATATCCCACGAATAAAAGGAATAATTTCCAGATTATGCGCTAATTTCGGTGAAAAAACCGAATACGGCTATACATTTCCGTCAGCAGAAAAACTTGCCGTTCTCTCCCCCGAAGATCTTTCCGAACTTAGAGCCGGATTCAGAGCAAAGTATATTATAGATGCAGCACAAAAAGTCTCTTCAAAAGAAGTTGATCTTTCATCAATGACTGATGCACCAATAGAATACTGCCGCACAGAATTACAGAAAATCAAAGGGGTCGGTGCAAAAGTTGCGGAATGTACCCTGCTTTACGGACTCCACCGCCTTGAGGCATTTCCTGTTGATGTATGGATGAAAAAAGCAATGTCTACACTATTCAGTGACATTGACCCTCTTTCACTCGGAAGATACGCCGGAATTGCACAGCAGTATATTTTCCATTACAGCCGCCTTAATCCCGAAATGGTAAAAACAGAATGAAACATTCTGACAAACTTATAAAAATTCATGGAGAAAAAATGCAGAAATTACTTTCAACATTTATTGACAAACACCCCGTCAGATCTATTGTTATACTGATAATACTGGTGTTGACAATCATTTATTCCATATGGATATATCACGAAAATCATATCGTCAACATAACATACTATGAAGTTAAAAGCAGTCGCATTCCCAAAAGTTTTGAAGGGTTCAGAATCGCACAAATATCCGATTTTCATAACACAATGCTGGGCGATAACAACAAACTGATAATTGACAGCTTACGGGAAAGTAAACCGGATATAATCGTAATTACCGGAGATTTTCTCGACTCACGGAATCCAAATATAGAAATATGTGCCGATGTGGCAAAAAAACTTACTGCAATCGCTCCGACATACTACTCCACGGGAAATCACGAATCACGTATACCTGCTGAGTTTAATGAGCTGCTCGAACGGTTCAGACAATGCAATGTGAAAATCCTGCAAAACAAAAAACGTCTTATCACACTTGGTGATGATTCAATACGCATATGCGGAATTGATGACCCAGATTTTCTTGATCCCGAAATGACACCCGAAGAGAGGGCTGAAAAAACTTTCAAGAGAATACTGGCGCTTGAAAACACAGACGGCAAATACTGTATACTTCTTTCGCACCGTCCGGATCTATTCCAAACATATGTTGAATCAGGCGTTGACCTTGTATTTTCCGGTCATGCACACGGCGGACAATTCCGACTGCCGTTCATAGGGGCTGTATTTGCGCCTGATGAAGGTTTTTTCCCGAAATATGCCGAAGGTATCCACACGGAAGGAAATACAACTATGGTCGTTAGTCGTGGACTCGGACAAAGCATTATACCGTTCCGCATAAACAACTCTCCCGAACTTGTTATCGCCGAACTTCACAAAATCTGACAGCTTTTTCAGACACACGAAAAAGTCAGTGAACTTTTGATGTTTCACTGACTTTTTGCATTTCTCACTTTGTCACAAATTCGTTATTATTTTCTGCTGTAAAGTTCCAGAACTTTATCCACCTGTTTGCGTATATCGTTTGAGATATAACCGAAATTCAAATGCTTGCCGTCTTCCGCCCAGCCGCAAAGCATCGGTTCTGCATCATCGGTGTCAGAAGAAATATCATCAAGGTCGATACCGACAGATTTCATAATTTTGTTTCTTGTCTCATCGGGAAATGTTTTCTCAACCGTATAGTACATTGTTTTTTCAAAAGATACTTCTTTTTCAAAATCCATGTCAAAAACAGCTATGGCACGGTGGCACAAAACAGGCTCTTCCGGCTCAGGAAATTCCAGAACCATCATACAATTATGATCTTCCTTATCCTTAGACACCTTTACAAAATGTAATTCAAACTGTTCAGCTTCATACGGACACGGCATTTCACCGGCTTTAAAAACCTCATTACAAATATTGTAAAGGTAGTTTTCTTCTTTCAAAGCAGCATTTAAAAATCCGATCTTACCCTCATAAAAAAGCTGTGGCAGCAATTTATGCTCAAAAAAATATCTTGCCTCATACTTTGGATTTCCCATATCAACACCATCCCCAAAAATTTTTATTATAACAAAATTGTCAAAGCGTGCCGCCTATAACAAAGCACCTTTTGCCGCAGATATGCATATACTGTTAAAAACAGAAAGCGGTGATTTTATGCTTGTTACGCTCAGTGTCAGAAAAGGAACATACAAAGGTATTTTTTCCTTTCTGAAAAAAGACGAAATACTTCAGGAAAAAGTCTTAGCCGGTGACATTTCTCTGACTAACATCTATTATAGCAAATTTCACAAAAAAATCAATAGCAAAGCCATACTTAAAACTTGCATGAGCCTCACGGATACTGTTATATGCAAATCGGGAATTCTGCCCGACTCCGGAAAAGTACAGCGTTTTTCCGACAACACACTTAATATTCTGCTGATGGAAAATTTCATTCTTGATATACTCAGGGAATTCCCTCCGGACACATTCCGTATGGTAATATGTGACCCACTCGGAGAGTTTCATGAATTTGCTGAAAGTCTCTCGATGTACACAACAAATCTGACTATAGTTACAGAAATGACAAATTTTTACACAAACTGCTGTGACGAATGGCAGAACCCGTACAAAGCAAATCTGACAATTACCGACAAACCCGAAAAAGCAGAGGAATGTGACCTGCTTATCCATCCGAAAATGATAACTTCTACGCCCGTGATAAAAAGCCGCCTGACTTTCACCGCATACCCGACAAAAATATCAGATGACCGTATAATATACCGCTATATACCCGAATATCCTCAAAAATACGATATTCCACTGCCTGAAGATATTGACAAAAATGACTTCTTCTGTGCCCTTTATTCTTTGGAAAAAAAATACGAACTCGGCAAGCTTATTCCCGACAAATGTTTATGCAGCAGAGGCACAGTCACAAGAAATTACATCATGAAAAATCTTTTCGACAAATGATTTCTGCAAAGGAGTAACCAGAATGGAGGTCATTATTAAATTCAGCGGAGATTTTGATTTTCTCCTGACCCAGTTGAGCAGAGAACCATCTGTTGAAACTATCGAAGATCTTGGACAAGGTTTTGCAGTCGTCACGCTTGCAAATGATAATGTGTCGGTTCTTAACAGCTACCCTGTTGTAGAGGATATAGAAATGCCAAAAAATGTTTGGCTTAACGATACAAGCAGGGTATCATCATGTGTTTCAGCCGCTCAGAACGAAAACGGATATGGTCTTACTGGTCAGGGCGTAATCGTCTGTATCATCGACACAGGAATAGATTACACTCACCCCGATTTCCGCAATAGTGACGGCTCAACACGTATTCTGTCATTCTGGGATCAGACCGGAACAGGTCAGCCGCCTTCCGGTTTTTCGAGCGGAAAAGAATTCACTTTAGAAATGCTGAACAATGCCCTGTTTTCATCTGATCCGCTTTCGGTCACAGGCAGACTTGACATAAACGGTCACGGTACAGCAGTTGCCGGTATTGCGGCCGGAAACGGAAAAACTGACCCATATTTCAAAGGTGTTGCGCCTATGGCAGATATAATTGCTGTACGTGTAAAGCCTGCCGGAGATGATTTCTCACGTTCTACCGAACTTATGAGAGCATTAAAGTATGTCATATACAAATCGAGAGAATTCGGTCGCCCTGCCTCAATAAATATAAGCTACGGAATGAATCAGGGTTCACATATGGGAGATTCTTTGTTTGAAGAATATTTAACCTCCATCAGTTCTGTCTGGAAAACATCAATTTCAGTTCCTACCGGAAACGAGGGCGGCGCAGGACATCATTATTCGGGAATAATTTCATCTAACCAGACAAAAAATATTGATTTTTTCACCGCATCAGGTATTGACCGCTTTTATATCTCCATATGGAAAAACTTTGCAGACGAAATAGCATTTGAACTTGTTACTCCCGAAGGAAAAAGAACCGGCTGGATTGACACTGCTGACCCGATACGTGATTTTCGTATCGGCAATCTTGCAATAAATGTTGTATATTCCATGCCGACACGCTACAGCGTTTCTCAGGAAATTTTTTTCGCCATACAGTCATCCGCCGGCTTTATAAGCGCCGGAGCATGGCAGATACGTCTCAGGGCAGGCGCAATAGTTGACGGACAATTTGATATCTGGCTGCCGACTGTTGAAGAAGTTACAACAGGAACCTATTTTTCTTCTCCGGATAATTATCTTACAATGACAATACCCTCAACCGCCCGTAAAATTATCCGTACAGCCGGTTATAATGATACACTCGACAGTTCGGCAGAATTTTCCGGTGTTGGAAATATTGATACATCTATGCAAATGCCCGACATTTCAGCGCCTGCTGTCGGAATAATTGCTCCCCGTATCGGCGGCGGATATGACAGTTTCACAGGAACAAGTTTTGCCGCCCCTTTTGTAACAGGAGCGGCAGCATTAATGATGGAACAAGGAATCGTCAGAGGATATTCCCCGTTTTTATACGGCGAGAAAATAAAAGCTTATTTGAGGCGCAGTGCAATACGTTCCGACAATATGAAATACCCGAATCCGGTATCAGGCTACGGACGATTATGTGTTTCGTCCGCAATATCGGAAATAATGCGCAATGTGTAAACCGCCTACTGTACGCTTATGATTTCGAGCAAAGTTTTCAGCATACACTCGGACAAAAGTTCTTTGCAAAATACAGTGCGATTTTTTCTGCCGACAGAAAGTTCTGCCGGACAAATTGCATAATCAGCAACTTCCAGCATTGGTATATCAAATTCGCTGTCACCTGCCGCTATAACAGTATCTGCACCAATATATTTTTTCAGCCGCTGTACTGCCGTTCCTTTATCAAGTCCTTTCGGCACAGCGTAGACTTTAACGCCGTTTGTAAAAACGTCAGCTTTGTCAGGATCAACAGTCTTTCTGAGCAATTCCGCTGTTTTTTCAGGTTCGCTGCTTTTTGTGAAAACGAAAAGGTCACGTATATATCTGACCTCAAAACACACATTTTCATCATTTTCCAGAGCATGAACAGCTTTTTGTATTTCTCCAGAGCTTTCCGATATCATTTCAAGCGTGTCACGATACCATTCAGCATCTTCTTTGCCGTCCTTCAAAAGTATTCCGCCGTTGCATACAAGTGCATAGGGTAATTTTCCCATCCCAAGATCTATACGTTCATACTGTTCTATTGTCCTTGTCGTTACAGGAACAACTGCAATTTTTTGTCTGACCTGATTCAGCATACGGTATGTATCTGTTGTTATGAATGAGACTTCTCTTCCCTGATATATCTCTGCACAAAGTTTGTACTTTCCTATGTCATGCTTGTACGAGTATATCAACGTATTATCCAAATCTGTTGTGAATATAGTCATAATTAGCCTCTCGAAAAAAGGCACACGGCTTTGTGCCGTATGCCAATTCTTGATTATTTTTCCTTGTTGATAGCGTTAGAGATAAGCTTTCTGATAAGGTCAACAGGAATC
The DNA here is from genome assembly GCA_902767155.1 of uncultured Ruminococcus sp. Lineage (GTDB taxonomy): Bacteria > Bacillota > Clostridia > Oscillospirales > Acutalibacteraceae > UBA1213. The sequence continues at coordinate 7,168 of CACXGC010000079.1, forward strand.
ATTGTTATTGCCATACCGATGACAAGAAGCCAACCCTGCCAGCTGAACGGTGTACAACTGAACATATTGCTGAGCCACTCGAACGGATTGAAGTATGTATTATCACCTGTAGGTATATTCAGCGGTATCAGAGCCGCATTTACGATAAATGCCTGAACAAGTGCAATAATAAGCCAAATACGGAGGAAACTCGGGTTTTCGTTCAAACGGCTGAAAATTCCGAAACCTCTGTCACGAACATTGAATCCGTTAAAGAGTGCTGCGAGAATGAAGAGAACGAAATAGCCTGTGATATGCTGATCTGAGATCTTCGCAGTAGACGCAAATCCTGTAGAAGCTTGTGAATTAAATACTGCTGCAATTGGCTGAAGAATGAAGTACAATGCTGAAAGAATAACTGCCCAGCAAGCCATAACACCAATCTGACCTGCCATCTTTCTGCTTATAATGCTTTCATCACGGCGGCGTGGTTTTTCGTGCATATATTCGCGAAGTGCCGGTTCGTTGCCGAGCATCATAGCGCCAAGGCTATCCATAACGAGGTTTACAAAGAGAAGATGCGTTACTTTCAGCGGTTCATCAACGCCGAAGAACGGTGCAAGCGCACTGACAACAACGGCTGCTACGTTGATAACGAGCTGGAATGTACAGAATTTGAGTATGTTGTGATAAATTGTACGTCCATAGAGAATAGCGTCTTTGATAGAACGGAAGTTATCGTCAAGGATAACAATCTTTCCGGCTTCTTTTGCAGCTTCCGAACCGCTGCCCATTGCAAAGCCGACATCAGCTTTTTTCAGAGCCGGTGAGTCGTTTACACCATCACCTGTCATACCGACAACGAGGTTAAGTTCCTGACATATACGAACCATTCTGGATTTATCTGTCGGGAGTGCTCTTGCTATAACACGAATATCTCTGACGATCTTTTTTACTTCGTCATCAGACATCTTATTAAGTTCCGCAGAAGTAAGAACACGGTCGTTTTCAGATTTGATAAGACCTGCATCTTTTGCAATTGCAACAGCGGTTTCTTTTCTGTCGCCTGTAATCATAACTACCTGAATACCGGCTTCCTGTACGTCTGCGATAGCAATTTTTGCTTCCGGACGAACATCGTCACGAATTCCTACAAGACCTATAATTACGAGGTCATCATTGATTTCATTTTCCTTCATCGGTTTTTCTGAGTATCCGAACGAAAGGACACGCATTGCCTTATTGGAAAGTTCATCAATTTTCTCATCAAGTTTCTTCTGGTCAATATCCTTTATATTGCCGTCTGCGTCAAGATACTTCTTAGCCTTTGCGAGAAGACGTTCAGGCGCACCTTTGTAGAAAGTCTTGCCCTGCTTGTCGATTCTTGCCTGACTGAACTTGTTTGTTGAGTTAAAGCCCTGACTTGCTGTAATCTTATTTTCCTTATCAGCCTCAAGTTTGAGGAAAGTTTCTTCGCCGATGAATTTCATCAATGCACGGTCGGTTATATTACCGCCGATAATTTCATGTTTTGAGTCATACATAGACTGTGTATTCTTGCCTATCGCAAAATGAAGCGGTGTTGCAAGTTTTTCATGCTTTTTGATTTCGTCCATCGGAATAGTTTTTCCGTCTGCTGTGAAGAATTCTACAACTTCGAGAACGCCCTTTGTGATAGTACCTGTTTTATCACTGAAAAGGATATTAACAGAACCTGCTGTTTCAATACCTTCTGCTTTGCGGACGAGTACGTTATGGTCAAGCATTTTGCTTGTATTCTGCATAAGTACAAGGGAAATCATAAGCGGAAGTCCTTCCGGAACCGCACAAACGATAATTACGACTGCAAGGGAAACTGCCTCGATGAGTTTCGGCAGCATAAAGCTGAGGAAATCCTGCTGGAAGAATATTGCCGGACCTGTACCAAGATTAACATCGTTCACAATTACGGGTGCAAGGAAGATAAAGTAGAGCACATAAAGAAGTGTGATTGCACCTGCACCGATGTAACCGAAAGTAGAAATCTGACCTGCAAGTTTTGCAAGCTTTACTTTCAGCGGAGAATCAGGTTCATCGCCCTGCATTTCTTCTGCCATACGACCCATCATGGTTTTCAGACCAACTTTTCTTACGTCAAGAACACCTTCGCCGTCAAATACAACCGCGCCTCTGAAAAGTGAGTGTGCATCGACAAAAGTATCACCTGTAATTTCTTCTGCAAGCTGAGTATCCTCACTTGTTTCTGTCTTTTTACATTCTTCTGCTTCACCGTTAAGAGCGGAGTTATCAACTCTCATTGAGCCGTTGATAAGAATACCGTCGGCCGGAATCTTATCGCCTGCCTGAAGAAGAACTTTGTCGCCTACAACGACATCATCAACTTCAATAACGAGAAGTTCGTCATTACGGTAAACCTTACACTTGTCTTTTTCGGTGCTGTCCTTGAGTTCACGGTATTTCGTATCGGAAGCCACGCCAGTTTTTGCCGAAACCGTTGCAACGACGAGGATAGCTATAATTGTTCCAAGCGGTTCATAAAGCTGAACGCCGGTTTGCAGTCCCGTCTGACCAAGGATGAACATGACGATCATGATAGCTGCAATAACAAGCAGTATCTTAATCATCGGGTCGCTGAATGTTTCGAGAAATTCCGCCCAGAATGTTGTCGGTTCGGAGTCCGGTATAGCATTCGAGCCATTTTTTTCTCTGGATTCTTTGACCTGTTTGTCGGTTAGTCCTTTGTACTTCATCTGACTTTCGTCCTTTCATAATTTTGTTGTATTTCTGCATTTGCTGCATTTCTACACCATTAGATTATACACTTTTTATCTAATCTGGTCAATAAACCAACATACAAAAAAAATCAGAAATGAGTATGACAAATATGTAACAAACTTCCAAACCTATGTTTTCGCCCCGCCGTGTAATTAGCGGGGCGATATTTTACGTTTGAACTATTACTTGTATTTTTTAGCAAGCTCATCAATGCTGTTGTCGGTAGTACCCTGACCTATGGCATTGAACTTCCACTCATTGCCGCGGCGATAAACTTCACCGAAAACCAATGCTGTGCTGCCGGAATAATCATCAGTAAGATTATACCTGCAAAATTCCTTGTGAGTCATACCGTCCTCTATCCTGATATAAGCATTCTGTATCATACCGAAATGCTGATTGCGGGCACGTGCCTGAAATATATTGACAACTATAATTATCTTATCGTATTCAGGCGGCAGCATTGCAAGATCAATCATGATCTGTTCGTCATCTCCGTTGCCCTCACCTGTGAGGTTATCTCCCATATGGACGATACAATTTGTCTTGTGGGTCAGGTGTCCGAAGTAAACAATATCACTTTTGTCAACAATTTTTCCGCCTATCAGTGCAAATGCACTTGCATCACAGTCTATAGGCTCCGGTTTGGGTCCGAAAAGCTTTTTCTTGACAGGTGCTTCATCCCAGCCAAGACCGACTATAACATTTGAAAGGCTTTCTCCGCTTTCTTTTGAAAGACTGACTTTCTGACCTTTTTTCAGGCTGATTGACATAAATTACGACCTCCGTTATTTTCTGCCGGGGACCCATTTCAGACCCCAGTGGTATGCGGCATCCATTGCGCTGTGACCGGGGAAGAAACGAATCAATTTTTCAACACTGAATGTTGTGTCCGACACATTCTCAAAAAGAGCGAGGGCACACATTTTATCGCTGGAGTTATAAGAGTCCATCTGTATAAGAATATCTTCTGCTCCCGGATATTTGATCGTAACAATACCGTCTGCGTGCTGCCAGTTTGCCACACCCTCATATATGAAAGTGTAAACAAGAACACGTTTTATCTCACTGATACGGTTACCGTCTATTCTGAGGTTTTCACCTGTAGTAGACTCACCTGTTCTGTCATCTCCGTCAAGAGCTATATACGGTGGGCGTGAAAGCGAACCGAACGCATTGCCAAGTGCCTGAACAGTACCTTTTTTTCCGTTTTTCAATTCGTAAAGACAACCAAGGTCAAGGTCGATTCCCGAAGAACCTATTCCAAAAAGTGAGGCAAAAAAGCCCTGTTTCTGTGGACGTGAATTCCAGTTCAGATTTATAAGTATTTCTCCAAGACCACGATTGACATCTTTTTTCAGATTGACCTTCTGCCCCTTTGAAAGATTAATTGCCATAACTTACCCCTCAGCTTGCACTAATGCCATAATTCTGGCAAAGTGCAGCAAGACCGCCCTGGAAACCGCTGCCGATTGCATTGAACTTCCATTCTCCGCTGCTTCTGTAAAGTTCACCGACAACAATTGCTGTTTCGATAGAAAAATCTTCGCCAAGGTCATAACGGATAAGTTCTGTATTGTTGGACATATCAACGATACGGATAAATGCATTGCTTACCTGACCAAAATTCTGTCTTCTGGTATCAGCATCATATATTGTTACAGTAAATGCGATTCTCTCGATATTTTCAGGAACAATTGAAAGGTCGATCTGAATCTGTTCGTCATCGCCTTCACCGTCGCCTGTAAGGTTATCGCCCATATGCTGAACAGAACCGGAAGAGTGTTTGAGGTTGCCGTAGAAAATAAATTCCTTATCGCTTGGACAAACACCCTCAAGACCAAGCATAAAAGCTGCCGTGTCAAGGTCAAAAGCTCCGCCTGTATCATAGCGGTTTATATCCCAGCCAAGACCAACCATAATATTTTTGAGTCCCGGATTACCCTTTGTAAGACTTACCTTCTGACCTTTTGAAAGACAAACACCCATTTTATTATCCCCCTGTCAAATTATGCTACCTGAATACCGAAGCTGCCGCAAAGTGCTGCAAGACCGCCCTGATATCCGCTGCCGATTGCATTGAATTTCCACTCGCCGTTATTTCTGTAAATCTCGCCGACGACAACTGCTGTTTCTATAGAGAAATCTTCGCCAAGGTCATAACGGATCATTTCTTTACCTGTTGCCATATCAACGATTCTGATATATGCATTGCTTACCTGACCAAAATTCTGGCGGCGAACGTCTGCATCATAGATAGTAACTGTGAAAGCAACTCTTTCGATATTGCTCGGGATAAGGGAAAGATCTACCTGAATCTCTTCGTCATCGCCTTCGCCCTCACCTGTGAGGTTATCGCCCATGTGCTTTACAGCACCTGATGAATGTTCAAGATTGCCGTAGAAAATGAACTCTTTTTCTGTGGGGCAGCGACCGTTTGAGCCAACGAGAAATGCAGAAGCATCAAGGTCAAAGTCATAACCTGTGTCAAACTGATTTACGTCCCAGCCAAGACCTACCATGATATTTTTAAGGCTCGGATTACCCTTTGTAAGGTCTACTTTCTGTCCCTTTGATAAACTGATTGCCATAATGAACTCCTCCTGATATTGTTTTTATTTTAAGCGGCGGAAAGATCGCCGTCATCAACGAAAATTACTTCTTGGATTTAGGCATATTGTATGTCTGGTTGAATTCCTTCTTGATTTCCGCAAGTTTTGCCTGATCGCTGAGACGCTGTGTATGTGCTTCTTCCTGAATCTTCTGAGTCTCCTCGATACCGTTCATGATAGTTCTCCATGTTGTTTCGAGAGTTTCTATCTTGATCGAGCTGCCTGATGCAAGACGTGCTGTCATCTTTGACTGTTCAACGCTGTTCTGAGCGTTCTTGATAAGCATTTCGTTTGTCTTTTCATCAAGAGCCTGCATGGACTCTGCCATAACACGCTGTCTCTTGAGCATGATAGCCTGTGCAAGAGCCTGTTTGAATACAGGAAGTGTAACAATGAATGCAGAGTTGATTTTTCTTACGAGGTTCATGTTACTAAACTCGATCGTCTTTATCATCGGTACAGACTGCATTGCGATATTTTCGGCAGTTCTGAGATCCTGTGTTCTCTGCTCAAGCATCATAAGAGCCTGCTGGCATGACTGTATCTCAAACTGTATAGAATGGTCGCCGGTTTCTTCCATATCCTTCTGTCTCTGTGCTATATAAGCTTCAATTTCTTTGCATCCCTGTTCGCCGGCAAGTATGTATTTTACAAGTTTGTGGTAATATTCTACGTTTGCCTGGAACATCTGCTCAAGATTTCTGTTTGACTTTTTGATTTCGTCTTCATACTTTTTCAGTTCAACGTATATCTTATCAACTTCGTCGCCCATAGTATGATATTTTGCAAGTATCTTGTCAAGTTCTTTCTTTGCGTTAGAGAAAAGTCTCTTGAAGAAATTCGGTTCTTCTTTTATCTCGTCGATATCGAACTTTTCCATAATTTTTGCAAGCTGTTTGAGCATAGCGCTTGATTCGTCAAGCTGGCTGAGGCTCATGCTGTTAAGAACAACGTCAGATGCCTTGGAAATCTCGTCTGCAACTTCTGCACCGAAAGAAACGATTGTTTCCATGTTATCTACTTCGATTCTGCTGCAAAGCTCATCAACTTCCTTTGAATTTACGAGTTCCTTGTTCATCTGCTGTCTGTCAGCAACTATATCATAACTTTCTACGATAGGATTTTCGGGTGTACCTACCTGTACCTGTTCTTGAACAGGCTGTGCCTCCTGCACTGGAGCCGGTTTGTTTACTTTACTGAAATCAAGTCCCATAATTATTTTCCTTTCTTAAAAAATTTGTCACGCCATGATTTTTTCGTCGGAAACTTATCACTGACACGGCTGAAATTCGGTACTCTAAGGTCGTACACGTAGTCACCTATCTGATGAACGTCAAAACGTTCTTTTCCGCTGTTGAACCATCTCTCGACAGTCTGATAGCCTGTTGGAACGAATATAGCAACATCAAATCCGACCAGACTAAGGAAAGTCAGAAAGATAGTATCTTCCAGCGACATACTGTTTTCGTTCAGCGAAAGGCATATGACCTTAGGATTGACCTTTGTAAAATCAAATTTTTGTATGAGTCTTACAACGGTTGTATCTAAACTGAGAATAGTGGAAACGATTGTATATTCGGTTCCGTTCTCAAAAGTACCTTTGATAAATCTCTCGTTTATCAGTATTTGCAGCTTGTCGAGTATATGCTGCTGTGCTTCTTCACGAAGTACACCATAATTGTAAAGTCTGTGCTGTTTTATAACATCTCTTTGCAGTCTTCCGTTTTTGAAAAACTCCGTTGCAACAGAACGCACAGGATTTGACATACCCTGCGGAATTATAGGAAAGTGGTCGAACACAAGCGAATCAGAAGTAAAAAGACGCTTTACACTTATCCAGTAATTTTCGACATTATTGTCCTTTACTCCGCATATCTTTGAAAATATGACAGGTATTGTTACAACACCGTTTGAAACTCCGAAATTAGGGCGATATTTCAATTCCTCTTTCCATAGGATATCTATTTCCTCATACATTGTTCTGAGAACTATAGGATCTGCCCTGCCATACTGCTGTGTGCGGTATATACCGGAATCATCATCATACATGATCTTATCCAGTTCCCTTTCAGCATGATATGCTACTGTGCCGACACGAAGTTCAGCTGAATCCTGCGGATATTTAGACAGCTGCAAACTATCATCATAATTGAAATCAAGAAGAAGGCTGTCCTCGACTGCTCCCTTTTTATTCTTGTCGGGAATAAGTATAAGTACATCCACGGGAAGTCTTGCAAGCATACGTATAAACAAAGCCTCATTTTCATTGCGGCATCCGCCGAGGTATATGTAACACGCCACTTCAGGCATTTTCCAACCTTCAAAAAGTACTGGACTATATCTTTTTAGCCAGCAAAGGAGATATACAGCACGGTTTGTGAGCCTGCTCATATTATTACCGGGTTCTTTTGAGATTTCCAGCATAAGGTCTGTGAATACCTTGCTCATAAGCTTTTGCAGTTCGATATTCTGCGGAAAACTTATATTCGATGCCATATCCGGTATAAGCTGCTCAACACGGGCATAATTTCCCTTGCGTATCTTGTTTATTTCCTCAAACGTAGGCTGAGGGATAACCTCATCAACTATAACTATTTTTCTGCCGCTATTTTTGACATCAAGCTGATAGCGGTAAAGATCACTTGTATATGATACCTTGTCATGAACGCCGTTCATGCGGAAAAAACAGTTGTAAAAGAACTTGCTGTCATTTCCTCTCGAAGTTATCGGAGTTTTCAGGTCATCAAAACCTCTTCCCTGCACCCATGCATTAGTACACGCTTTAATCGAGGGTTCCGGACCGTATATTCTCTGAACAGCAGCCTCCTGTGCTTTTTCCTGACGAAGCTTCTGCAACGAAAAATCTGCCGGAAACGGCTGCATACCGGAAATTCTCAACTCCTCAGAATATTCCGAACGTGGATCTTGCTGCAAATAAGCCGCATCTCCGTGACACTGTACCATAACTATATCAGTGCCTGCTGTCGAAAGTATCCTCAGCATCATGAGCTCATAACTACTGACATCACCATCGTAAAGTATCTTAGGCGGCTCATCGCTGCCGAGATACGAAAGCATACGCTCAAATTTATAGTAAAGCCAGCACATAAACTTTATGTATGCATTTTTCAGCATATTTTCATTTTTTCCTTTTCTCTGCAAATCGCTCAGCATATTGTAAATCGCCGACGATATTTGCTGATTCCTGTTGAAATCAACTCTCGGCAGCCATTTTCTCAAAGCTGAGGAAATAAAAAGCTTGTCAAGACGAAAATCCTCACCCATAATCTCACTGTAATATGAAAGATTTTTTATATCCGGATTCGGCAAACGACCTTCAATAACAACGCCTCTCTGTCTTGCCTTTGTATCGTATTGCTTGATAAACCCGATGACTTCCTCGTTACAGCCGTTTATACGGCAGAAATAACAGCCTTTGGAAGGTCTGCTGCTAAGCGGTTTGAAGAAATCATCAAACTTTCCAAGAGGAATATGATTCATATAATTTTTCCACCCTTAACCATTATAATAGTAATGTTAGTTTCCTTTTCTTTTTTCTAAAGGTCTTACGACACATTGCTCTGTACAATGCTCTCTTTCTGTTTTTCTGCTTTGAGCTTTTTTATATTCAGCACATAGCCCAGTCCGCCGCCTGTAATTCCGCCAACAATGTGTGTAAGCTGTGAAACATTATCGTTAAGAACAATTCCATCATAAATCTGACCGCCTATATAGAAGAGTGTCACCAGAATAAGGGTTATTGGTATCTCTCCATTTTTCAGATTAACATAAGCTGACATTAGAATCAATGCAAATACCACACCGCTTGCGCCAAGCAGCATTACATTCGGGAAGAATATGTAGTTCACAAGACCTGTAACAACAGCCGTAACAAGTATAACTAAAAGTATATTTTTGCTGCCGTATTTTTCTTCAAGCATAGGACCAACGACGAGTATCATCATCATATTTCCGCAGAAATGTTCCCAACTTGCGTGACCGAGTGTATGTGTAAAAAACCTCACATATGTAAGCGGGTCAAGAAGTGAAGAATGATACACACTAAAAAAAGCTATATTAGTCCAGCCGTTAGTAATTATACTAAGTATATACGCTATCAAGCTCAGAGCAAAAAAAGCGAGAATCATCGGAGAATTGAATGATATCTTAATTTTACCTATTTGCATACCTAAAACCCTCTTTTTCTGAAAAATCTGATTACACATAAGTATATTGTACTACTGATACCATCATTTGTCAATATTTTTAGTCTATTCTGTTCAACAATTATACATCAGTCATTGTGAGAAACCTTTTATGAACATATTTATGTATTGGTAACTTACGGCAAGATTTATATTTTGTCCGTTGTCTATTCCGGCAGTACTTATTCCTATGACCTCGCCATACATATTCAAAACTGCGCCGCCCGAACTGCCGCTTGATATCGGAGCGGTAAACTGTATCATATCAACTTCACGTATTTCTCTCATACCAGATATTATGCCGTCCGAAACAGAATTGAAAAGTCCGAGCGGACTGCCGATAGCAACAACTTTCTGACCCCTTACAAGTTCCTTACTGCCATTATACACCGGCAAAGGCTGAAGTTTACGGTCAATCCGTATTACTGCCAAATCTATTGTCGAGTTATATTTTATAACCTTATCGGTGTTATAGTCAATATCGTCATTTTCGATACGTACAGTAAAAAATGTCCCATCCTTCACAACATGGAAATTCGTCAATATGTACCCGTCTCTGCCGATCATTATTCCTGAACCTGTACTGACAATATTACCGGTGTGGTCGTGTATCAGTATCAAAACAACAGATGACGCAAGTGATGCAAGTTCCTCATATGACTTTTCCCTTCTTTGATTCACAGGAAGAGGTGTCGGCATTTTATTATTTCTCCCATTTGCTGTACGTGGAGAAGTTCTCACAGGCAACGATACTGTCGGCGTATATTCCGACGTTTGTATATTACCCGACGATTCCGGACGCGGGGAAATTTTTGCCGGCTCAGTTTTTTTGAAAGGCGGAACAGCCGTCGACGAAAAACTTCCGAAATTTATATGCTGAGAAAGTTGTTCCTGTGCTTTAGGAAGAGCTATATCTGTGTCACCGTTCAGCAAAAGAACATCAAATCCTATCAATGTAAGGAAATATGTAAAAAGATACTCATTTCTTCTGCTCACGGACTGTATGACTATGCGTTTTTGCTCAGAAGAAAGCCATTCGCTTTTTTCGGGCAAAAGTATGCAGTCTGTCCAGTACATCGAAAGAATTATTATACTGCGCACAGCACTTTCGGAAAAATTATTTTCATTTCGGCGACAAAAATCTTCAAATCTAAACATTCCGGCGGCAAGCAATGCCCCAACAGATGGATTTTTCTTTTCGAGCTTTATAGGAAGAATACGTTTTTCAGAAGAAATATATTGTCTGTAACATTCATCATAAAATATAGAATCCTGACCGGACGGTGCCGGAGGAAGTTTACCCCATCTAAGATAATATCCCTTTTCGGAACAAATTCTATCAAGTTCGGAAATATCCTCTTTGTATGTACTGCTCAACCCGACTGCTCTATAAAAACAGCCCCCGTCCCCTCTGCCAAGCATGAACGGCTGCAAAAAATTTCGATTTGTCAACAAAAACACCTTCTTTTCGATATACAGGGATGTGTATAACTCTATACAAACATAATATCACATTTACTAAAAAAAGTCTATCAAAAAGACTATTATCTGTCTTATTTTTGCTGTACAAAAATTTACATTTATGGTAAAATAGCGAATAGATAAATTTTTTTTACGAGCAAAAACATTGTAACAGTTTTCGTAAAACATTATCTTAAAAACAGCTTGATAAAAGGTGGAAGGAAACTTGAAATCATCCGAAATTTACTACAGTGTTGGAGCATTGCTCTACTCACCGGCTAACAATGCGAAAATTGCAGAGGAAATAGCAAGCGAACGATTCGGAAGAAAATATTCTATCGCTCTGTGCCTTGAGGATACAATAAAAGATGACCGTGTTGAGGAAGCGGAAAAAATACTTGCCGCATCATTCAGGGAACTCGACAATATGCGTACTTACCGCCATTTTTATATTCCTAAAATATTCATAAGAGTACGCCGGCCGGAACAAATACGCAAAATGTTTACCGCTCTCGAAAATTCTGCCGATTTACTTACAGGGTTCATTCTGCCCAAGGTTACACCTCAGAATCTTGAAGCATATCTCAAATATTTTGCTCAAGTAAAACGCAAAGCGAATAAAGACCTGTATATCATGCCAATAATTGAAAATGAGGAGATAATTGACCCTCAGACACGTATATCAATTCTGTCGGAAATGAAAAAGAAACTTGATACCATTTCCGAAAATGTGCTGAACATAAGAGTCGGCGGAAACGACCTTTGCAATGCCTTCGGATTCCGAAGACATAACACGGAAACAATATACGATATCCGTCCTATTGCCGATATACTGAGCGATATTGTCACGGTTTTTGGCAGGGATTATGTAATTTCCGGTCCTGTATGGGAATACTATAACGGCAAGGGCTGGGACAGCGGCATGAAAAACGAACTTATGAAAGATATACAGGCAGGATTTATCGGAAAAACTGTTATCCACCCAAAACAAATAGAACTCGTGAACAAATCCCTCTATGTTTCAAAAGCAGACTATGATGATGCAGTTTCTATTGCAAACTGGGATGCGGAAAACCTCGTTTCCGGCAGCAGCGACAAAAGCCGTATGAATGAGTATAAAACGCACTACCGATGGGCAAAACAAATTCTCTTTCTTGCTTCTTACTACGGCATAAAGTGAGCGTGTAATTTACCGCCAGTTTTATACCAATTATGCATTATTATTATGAGTTTACAACTCAAAAAGTAGGCTAAATGATAAAATTTAAAAAGCTGTATTGACAATTTTCTGCATTTGTATTATGATAACTCAAGAGTAACTAAATTTTTTTACATAGAATTATGCATAAAGTAGAGAGTTGTAAAAAAATTTGTAGTTCAATCTGAAAATCCCCCCCGACATTTTATTTATTTTGCACGAAATCATGACAAAAGTTATATTATATAGAGTACCCCCCCTTCTGTATACTCGTGCATTCATCTTAATAAGATTAGGAGTGTTCAGCTTTGGAAAAAATAATGATAAACGGCGGTAAAAGACTCAAAGGTATAGTAAGAATAAGCGGCGCAAAGAATGCTGCCGTTGCAATTATTCCTGCCGTTATATTGTCTGACGGCGTATGTCGTATCGAAAATGTTCCGAATATTCAGGACGTAATAATTATGGCGGAAATTCTGCGTGAAATGGGTGCAAGAGTTACCCGCATAAACCGTACTGCAATAGAGATTGACCCGAAAGGTATAAAAGAACCTGTTGCTGCTTACGAACTTGTACGCCATATGAGAGCATCGTCTTACCTCATGGGTGCTTTGCTCGGCAAATTCCATCATGCACAAGTCGCTCTTCCCGGCGGCTGTGATTTCGGTGTGCGCCCTATAGACCAGCACCTCAAAAGTTTCAGTATCCTCGGTGCTTCACATACTATCGAGGAAGGCATGATAAAAATCAATGCTGATAAACTCGTCGGCAAAAGAATATACCTTGATGTCGTTTCTGTAGGCGCTACAGTAAATGCTATGCTCGCATCTGTAAAAGCAGAAGGAAAAACTACTATTGAAAACGCCGCAAAAGAACCACATATCGTTGACCTTGCAAATTTCCTCAACTCAATGGGTGCAGATGTCCGTGGAGCAGGCACCGATGTGATAAAAATCAACGGTGTCAAAACGCTCAGAGGTTCTACTTATTCCATCATTCCCGACCAGATAGAAGCAGGAACTTTTATGGCAGCTGTTGCCGGAGCAGGCGGCGATGTAACTTTGCAGAATGTCATACCGAAACATCTTGAGCCTATAACAGCAAAACTTCGTGAGATGGGTGTTACAATCGAGGAATATGACGATTCTGTACGTGTTATTTCAAACCAGCGTCTCAAACGCTGTAATGTAAAAACACGTCCTCATCCCGGATTTCCAACCGATATGCAGCCGCAGATCGCAGCTATACTTGCAATCGCTGACGGTACAAGCATGGTAAACGAATCTGTATGGGATAACCGTTTCAAATATGTTGACGAACTCCGCCGAATGGGCGCAGATATTTCCGTAAGCGACAAAACGGCTGTAGTTGTCGGCATAGATTGCCTTAAGGGTGCGCCTGTCAAGGCAACTGATCTCAGAGCCGGTGCAGCTATGATAATTGCCGGTCTTGAGGCAGATGGCACAACAACTATCGAAGACATCAAACATATCGAACGAGGCTATGAGGATGTTGTAAACAAATTCGCATCAATCGGAGCGGATATCAGAAAGATCTATGACAGAGATCCGGCTGCAAAAACCTCATAAATTACAGTATTAAATAAAAGCCGGTGATTTCCACATCACCGACTTTTTTACATTTACAGACAGGTGAAAAATTATGCCAACTTTATATCCTCTTTTCAGCGGCAGTAAAGGAAACGCCTATTTTCTCAGACAGTCCGGCGAAGGAATCCTTATCGACTGCGGAAGAAGTGCAAAACAGATACTTGCCTCACTTCAGGAACAAAACATTCCCCAAAATGCAATAAAAGCTATTTTCATTACCCATGAACATATTGACCATGTTCAGGGTCTTAAAAAACTTTCTTCTCTTGCCGGTGTCAAAGTCTACGCTTCTGCCGGAACTATACGTGCGCTTGAAGAAAAAAATCTCATCGGTGAAAAAAAAGAGATAATTCCCATTGATAAAAAAGGCACAGAACTCGATTTTATGAAAATAACACCGTTCCATATTTCCCATGACTGCGCTGACGGTTTAGGCTACAAGGTGGAAACTTCCGACGGACGAAAAACCGCTTTTGCTACAGATACGGGAGTTATTACCCGTGAAATATCTTCCGCTCTGAAAGGCTGTGACACAGTCGTTCTTGAATCAAATCATGATGTTCGTATGCTGCAAAACGGCAGCTATCCTTACATACTCAAAAGACGTATTCTTTCCGACAGCGGACATCTTTCAAATGACCAATGTACCGAAACGGCTGTTAAACTGCTTAAAAGCGGTACAACAAGGCTGTTTCTTGCCCATCTGAGCGAGGCAAACAATTTTCCTGAGCTTGCTGAACAAACTGCTGTATGCCGATTCAAACAAGAAAAGATGAAAAAGAATGTAGACTACAAACTTTGCGTTCTTGGTGTAAACGGCGGAAAACGTGCAATATACTGAGAAAGGGAAAAATATGCAGAAAGTAATTATCTTATGTGTAGGCAAATTGAAAGAAGAATACTGGAGGCTGGCCTGCGCAGAATATGCAAAACGCATGAGTCGTTTCGCCGATTTCAGCATTGTTGAAATTGATGAGGAACGTCTGCCCGATTCCCCATCGCCTGCCCAGATAAAAAAGACTCTCGAAAAAGAGGGCGAACGTCTGCTCACAAAAGTACCGTCCGGCTTTGAAATTGTATCAATGTGCATTGAGGGAAAACAGATAGATTCCGAATCACTGGCAAAAAAAATACAGGAAACTGCCATCAACGGTTCGGGAAACATTGCTTTTATAATAGGCGGTTCCTGGGGACTTTCTGATGAAGTAAAAAATGCCTCTTCTTTCCGTCTTTCAATGTCGAAAATGACATTTCCGCACCAGATGGCTCGTGTAATGCTCTGCGAACAGATATACCGTGCCTTTCAGATAAGCAACGGCGGAAAATATCACAAATAGTACTATTTTTCTTATACAGAAATGCCCTACATTATATTATATTTCCGCTATGTAATTTTCACGATTGCAGACTGTACCTGTTACAAACAGTACAGCCTGATTTTTTTCTGCAATGCATAATATACGCCGCCCAAACATATAATGTATAATCAAGTCATTAACGGAACGGCGGTGTATTCATGTCAAAAGCAAAACCATATGTCATTTCATTTGCTGTAACATATCTTGTCGCTATACTCGGCGGTATCATCACATACGCAGGACAGGGAGATTTTCAAGTTCTTAATCAACCTCCGCTTTCTCCTCCGGCTATTCTGTTTCCGATAGTCTGGTCTCTGCTCTATGGTCTTATGGCGTTCGGCGCTGCACGTGTTTATATCAAAAACAACAGAACGATTAATTCCGCACTGATCGTTTACGCCGTTCAGCTTGTTTTCAATTTCTTCTGGTGTGTATTTTTCTTCGGATTTGGCTCTTACCTACTGTCATTTGTATGGCTCATCGCATTGTGGCTGCTCGTTCTAAGAATGATACTGCTTTTCAGACGTACCGACAAACTTTCCGCATTTTTGCAAATACCTTACCTGTTGTGGCTTACTTTCGCAGCATACCTGAATCTTGGAATATATTTACTTAATTAGAAAAATCTTTTATTCCGTCATCTTTATGGCGGAATTTTTTTGTGCAAAACAAATTTCTACAACAGAAAAAACGCTGTGCAAAGCTTACTCCAACGTGACATACTCCCCCACCTATAGAGGTGGGGGCTTCTCGCTCAAGTATGGTAACCCATACAGTATCAACGAGCTATCCCCGTGTGTC
>CACXGC010000080.1 GCA_902767155.1 uncultured Ruminococcus sp.
TCACCGCTTTCGATACTGACTGCATATCCTCAAAAAATGTATTTGCTTTTGCTTCTTTCGGTTTATAAGCACTTTTACTTTTTAAAAGCTTGGAAACTGGTGTAATATCATTATAAGAAACAGAAAATGTTAATCTGTGATCTTATTCTGGATATATCGGAGGTACTATGTTAAGCGAAACCACAGCGATTTCTATACTTATCAGCGCTGAATATGCCAAAGCGAAAACAAGCAAAAAAGTGATTCCGACTCTTAAGCCTGACTGGGACAACATCGGAAAGATTGTCAGCGATGCACTCGCCCATGAACTTACCATTTGGTCAGTTATAACATATTTCTTATGTTTTTTCATTCGGTTGCTCTGGGGGAGTATGTCATGCGGTTGACAAATTCGTGAAAAAACACTATAATATAAACAGGAACAAGGCGACCAGCCAACTACAGCAGTCCCTGCAAAAGTATCAGTTAAAAGTAACCGCCGGCTTTCTCAGGGTCAGGCGGTTAATTGTTTTTTTTGTATCTCTTAATGTGTCAATGAAAAAACAAAGAGCGGAAGAATAACATCGTACTAAAATCAAATGAAAGGATGTGTCGAAATGTATCTGAAAACAAAATTAATATGGTTTCTGAAATTCAAAAATGTTCTTTTTCTGCTGGCAGGACTTTTTTTTACAATCATGTCTGTATGGGATATAGTATCTCTTGCGGTCTATTACTGGGGTGACTGGGATACCGTAATAAATGCACGTTCAACACCTGAATCGGTATTTTGGTTTTTCGTTGGATGTGCAATGCTTATATGCATGAGATTGTCGTCAATTTCAATAAAAAAAGCCCATTTCTATTCAAGTTATTTTGAAACAGCACTGTACAGCTGTATAAGTTATGATGAACTTTCGGAAGTTACAGGCTACAGTTCCGGCAAGGTTAAATTTGATCTGCATATTCTCAGAATTCTTTATATGAAACGCTTTTCATTTGTTAATGACGACAGCAACGGCGGACACATAGAACTGTACAGCAAAACTGTTCAGTGCAGCTGTAAAAACTGCGGTGCAATAATAGACAAAAAAATATATTTTGCCGGTATTTGCCCGTATTGCAAAACTTCGGATGTATTCGCAACAGTTATTACTGACAATTCGGTCTACAGCATAAGCAACGATGTTTCCAAGGATAAGAACAAACAAATGTATTATCTTCAAAAAGGCTTTTTGTTCAAGCTGATAATGCGTATTATTTTAGTTGCACTTGAGTGTACGGCAGTTTTTATTATGCTTTGTGTTACTATTGACTACATAGGAAAATATAACGACCATGACTATCTTCTGGGGCTGGTTTTGTCCGGAGAGGGTTATGGTTCGATAGAGCTGAATCAGAAGCAGATTATGAATTTTATCCTGTTTGATATATTCGGCGGTATAATGTTCGGACTGATAGCGGCTGTAGGTTTGAGAAAATCTATTCTGATGTCTAAATCGTCAAACTTTGCCTATACATTCTCCCATTCAAAAACACCGTTTCTGAATTTCAGCTCTCTTCAAACAAAAAAGCCGGCTTTGTTTTTACGCAAAACAATACAAGCCGGATATATCAGAAATTGTACAATAGAAAATCATGACGGAAAAATGAAAATAGCTCTCGCAAAGAAAATAGTCAAGGATAGTTGTCCGTCATGCGGTGCACCTGTTACAGGAGCAGTAAGTGAGAATTATGTATGCAAATTCTGCAAAAACAATATACTCAAAGTTATTGAGAAAAATGATGCCGCTATCTCGTAAAGAATTTGATTTGATACTCTCTTTTTTACATTTCCGCCCATAAAAGAAAGGCAGTGACAGTTTTCTCACATAATAAAGTCTTCCCGATGAAAAAAATATGACCCACCGCAATTATAAACAAAAACGCACGGATTCTAAGTTGTCAGTGTCCGTGCGGTTTTTTCTTTATCTTATCTATAACAGCGGTAAAGGCAAAGTTATAATCCGTAATGAAATTCAGATGATTTCATAGTAGTTTTCGATAAATTTGTCGGCAGTTTCTTTTATCTGCGAAATGTAGGTATCATTTGATGAATCGTATACTGCAACTGTTTTCATGCCCACAGATGAAGCGCTTTTCAGTCCCTCGAAAATGTCCTCGAAAACAACACATTCTTCGGGCTTTACACCAAGTTTCTCTGCTGTGTAGAGATAAATATCCGGACTGCTTTTATTCATGCCGACTTCTGATGTATAGCATATGCAGTGGAACATACCGTCAAGCCCGTTATGTTCAAGGCAAGGTTTCAGCAGATACGGATTGTTTGAAGTTGCTATTCCGAGAAGAATACCTTTTTTGCGGAGACTTTCAAGATATTCTGCTGCGCCCTGTTTAAGCCTGACATTGTTTGCATATTCATAATGCGCCATATCAAGCCATGTCTGCATTATTTCCTCAACGCTCTCGTCAAGACCATAAGTCTCTTTAGTGTATGCTGCTGCCGTTTCAAAAAACATACTGCGCATTTTATCTGCATATTCTGCTGTTACGGGTATGTTTCGCTTTGTGAGAAAATCTTCGTCCACTTTTTCCCACACATACATGGAATCTATCAATGTGCCGTCAAGGTCAAAAATTGCCGCTTTTATATTCTGCAAATGAATCTCTCCTATATTTTTGTAAATTTATTTTCCTAAAATCTGTCTATATTATAATGCCGCTGCAATGGTCGATCTCATGCTGAATTATCTGTGCTGTGAAGCCTGAAAACTTGCTTTTGTGTTTTTTCATAGAGGTATCATCGTATTCTACTTCTATGCCTTCCCAGCGTTTTGTTTTTCTCGAACCGACAAGCGACAAACAGCCTTCTTCTGTGTCATAGCTTTCTTTGCTGTGCCATGTAATGACAGGGTTCAGCATGATTATCGGCATAAGTTGTGTCTGTACGATTATGATATTTTTTCTGACTCCGATCATATTTGCAGCAAGTCCGACACAGCGTTCTCTGTTTGCTGTCAGGGTGTCTGCAAGGTCTTGTGCAGTGTCTAAATCGTCTTTTGTTGCCGGAAGTGATTTTTGTTTCAGAAATATTATGTCTTTCACGATAGGTTTTTCCATGAAAAAAGTTCTCCTTATGTATAAACATTGATGAGCAGTCAATACTATTTTCGGGTGATAGATATGACAATGATATTTTGTGATGAAAAATGTATTTACCAGAATGACGGCTGCTGTGAGCTTGAATGTGCCTGCGCTGTAACAAACTGCTGCGGTACAGGCTGTATGCATAAAATAAGTCCTTCGCAACTAATCAGCTCTGTTGAGAAAGAGCAGCAACAGCATCCCGAATGGTACGAACGCCAATTATATTGATATCCAGCCCTTCCGGAAGAGTTAATGTTTTGAGATTGTACCAAGGCATGATACATTTTGTAAAGCCGAGCCTTGCCGCTTCAGTAACACGCTGAGCGGCATGGTTTACTGCACGTATTTCTCCGGTCAGACCGATCTCTCCGAAAGCAAGTACATCTTCCGGTACGACAATATCTTTCATACTGCTGACAAGGGCAATTGCAACGGCAAGATCAGTTGCCGGTTCGTCAAGGCGAAGACCGCCTATTACATTTACATAAGCGTCAAGGCTTGAAAAGTAATATCCGCAGCGTTTTTCGAGGACAGCAAGAAGCATTGACATACGGTTATAGTCAAAGCCTGTTGACATTCTTCTGGCATTGCCGTAACCGGAATTTGTTACAAGTCCCTGAATTTCGGCAAGTATAGGGCGGCTGCCCTCCATTGTACAGGCAACACAAGTTCCGCTGACATTTTTAGGTCTTCCGGAAAGCAGCATAAGTGAAGGGTTTTCCACCTCGGAAAGACCGTTATCGCCCATCTGGAACACGCCTATCTCGTTTGTTGAACCGTATCTGTTTTTGACTGCACGGAGAATACGGTACGACATTTGCTTATCTCCCTCGAAATACAGTACTGCATCAACTATATGTTCCAGTACTTTCGGTCCGGCGATTGCACCGTCCTTGTTTACGTGACCGACAATAATACACGGTATATCAAGAGACTTTGATGTACGCATCAGAATATTTGTACATTCCCTGACCTGTGTAACGCTACCCGGAGATGAACTCAATTCTTTGAAATTCATTGTTTGTATGGAGTCTATAATTACAAGGTCCGGTTTTTCCGTCTGTATCTGATTTGCTACTATTTCAACATCGGTTTCTGTCATAACAAAGAGGTTTTCACTGTTTACTCCAAGTCTTGATGCACGGAGTTTTATTTGTCTTTTGGATTCCTCACCGGAAATATAAAGTATTTTTAGTATTTTTCCAAGATGGCTGCATACTTGCATTAGTATTGTAGATTTTCCGATACCGGGGTCACCGCCCAAAAGAACAAGTGATCCCCTTACAATACCGCCGCCAAGTACTCTGTCAAGTTCCTTTGAACCGGTGTAGTAACGCTCTTCGTCATCGGTTGTTATCTCGGTTATGGGTACAGGGGCAGAAGTTGGTTTTGCCCTGACTGGTGACGGAATTTTTCCTCTTACAGCTTCACGGATTTCTTCGGCCATTGTATTCCAGTCACCGCAGCCGGGACATTTTCCAAACCATTTTGCGCTTTCATATCCACATTCCGAACATACATAAATTGTTTTTATTTTGTCAGCCAATTGTTTCACATCCCAGTTAAATTAGTGGTTTGCAGATTCGTACTCAAGGAATCCGCAGAAAATAGCAAATGCCATTTCATTCTGATATTTATCCGAGCTCAGTTTTGCCGCCTCGTCAGGATTGGATAAAAAACCACATTCTACGATAACGGCGGGAACTTTTGCAGTTTTGAGTATATAAATAGAGTTGTTGTCGGCTTTCAGCTCTCTTTTATTTTCAGGTTGAAGCATACCTGTTACAGAACGCCGTATACTTTCAGCAAGAACTGCGCTTTCAGGGTCATTTTTTGAATAAAATATCTGTGTTCCGCTGTACTTGCTTTGTTCAAACTTATTCTGATGTATACTAAGCAAGATATTCTTATCACTGCTGTTGATTATCTTTTCCCGGTTTTTCATATCCGAAACTTTCTTTTCACGCACAGTTGACGCTGTACTGTCATATATGGAAATATCTGTATCACGTGTCATAACGACCTGATAGCCGGCAGATTTAAGCATATCACGAAGTTTCAAAGCTATCGGGAGATTTATATTTTTTTCAAGCACACCGTTTGCTGATGCACCGCCATCTTCACCGCCGTGACCCGCATCAATGACAACTATGTTTTCGGGTTCTGCCGATACAGCTGTACTTTCGGGCGGCTCATCCACGGAAATGTACAAAAGTGCGCCGAACAGAAAAATACATATAAGTGCTGCTGAATACGAAAAATAAGCTTTAAGTTTTTCCACACGATCACCCCATACATTGTATGAGATGAACATGGTAATAATGCACTGTTATATGGTGGGGAGCTGCTTTTTCAGACATTCTGCGAGATCGGAGAAATTCTGCATAGTCATTTCTTCTGCTCGTGCAGTAGGTTTTATTCTGGCTGCGTTCAATGCGGATAATATTTCATCTTTAGGCAGAGACAAGCCGGAACTTAAAGAATTGGCGAGAGTCTTTCGTCTTTGGAGAAATGCCGCCTTAACGACACGGAAGAAAAATTTTTCATCTGTTGTATGTAACGGCGGTTCTTTTCTGATATGCAGCTTGATGACTGCCGATTCAACTTTCGGTGCAGGGATAAAACTGCCCTTTGACACTTTGAACAGCAATTCAGGTTCGCTGTAATAATGTACAGCAGCACTTATTGCACCGGATTCTCTTGTTCCCGGTTTTGCACAAATACGGTCAGCCGCTTCTTTCTGAACCATAACAGTAAGCGATAATATCGGAAGTTTTTCTTCAAGCAGTCTCATTACCATCGGGGAAGTTATATAATATGGCAGATTCGCACATATAACGACATCTTTGCCTTGAAATTCTTCTTCGATAAGTTTTCTGAGGTCAAGTTCCATTGCGTCGCCCTGAATAACTTTGACATTATGATGTTCAGCCAGTGTTTCTTCAAGAACGGGAAGCAATCTTTTATCAAGTTCTATTGCAACAACTTTGTATGCGGTCTGTGCCAGTTCATATGTAAGCACACCTGCGCCGGGTCCTATTTCTATAACACCGACATTTTCGCCGCAGCCGGATAGTTCAGCCATCTTCGGACATACATCGGGGTTTATGAGAAAATTCTGTCCAAGTGCTTTTGAAAACGTAAAGCCGTGGGCAGAAAGAACTCTTTTTACGTAAGAAATATCTGTTAGTCTGCTCATTATCTTCCATCCTTTTTCAGAAATATAGTGTGCAGTATCATTATATCATTTCGTAACACAAAAAGCTATAGCAAGTAAAAAACTTGTGTGCAAAAAAATGTACAGAAAACTCCCACAGCCAATTATGACTGCGGGAGAAAAATCCATTTTATACGATATTCAGATTCAGATAAAGGTGTTATTGGTGTTATTGGTGATGGCTGCTGACATACCTCTGCCTCTTATGCCGCCGAAGCCGCCTATGCCGCCGGGACCGCCCATCATTGATTGCGGAATAGAATCGACTTGTGTGCCGTTTATAATAATAGTGCCGCCTGTATAAGTTGCCGTTCCGTCACAGTCGAATGACTCGGAAGGTCCCTGTTCGGGGTAGTTTACATTTATTGTGCCGCCTGAAACTACTATATTTCCGTTTGAGTCGATACAGTCAACATCATTGCCGCTCATTGTCAAAGTAACATTGCCGCCTGTTATTTCAACTGTAGGTGTGCTGATTGAAGTACTCTTTTTTGATGCGTTTATACCGTCATCAATTGCTGATATGTTAACAGTACCGTCATTGATCTGGATATATGTTGCCTCTATGCCTTCAGTTGAATTTACATTAATTGTGCCGCCATCAATCTGAAGAACCGTTGTACCCTGAATGCCATCGCTTGCTCCCTTGACATTTAAAGTACCGTCAGAGATGTAAATCCATCCTACTGTGTCATCATCACTGTTGTTGCAGTGGATACCGTCTTTTGAAGAAGAACTGATCTCAAATGTACCGCCGCAGACTGCAATAAAATCATTTGCTTCTATGCCATGATTTGAAGCGGTTATATTATAAGTACCGCCTGTTGCCTTAATTCCATCTTTGCCGGAAATGCCATTACCCTGTGCAGAAGATATTGTCAATGTGCCAAGACCGTTCAAAACTATATCATCTTTTGAGAAGATTACTGCATCGGTGTTGGTATCGCCGTCAGCGGTGAAAGTTCCTGTGACTGAAAGGGTATTTGTACTGCTCTGAGTTGTTGTGATGAAACACTTGTCAGCAGATACTACATAAATTGCCGGAGAGCTTTCGTTTGTAATACTTACATTGTCGAGAACTATCTGAACTTTGGATTCTTTATCCGCTTCGACACGTATTGTACAGTTGCTTGCGCTGCCGGTAATTACATATGTTCCTTCTTCTGTAATGCTGAGAGTCTGATTATCGCTTACTGTCATAGATTTCGCATCAGAAAGATCGGGTGTCTGGAGCAAATCACGATTGCTGAAAAGGTCTGTCGTATCAAGATAACCTTTTTCATTTGATGTGAAGTTTGCAGAAACATTTTCGCTGCTGCTCACTTCTGTTTTTCTGTTTTCCTCAGAATTACTGCTTTCTTCTGTTTTACTGTTTTCTTCTACAGATAACTGTTCGTCATTCTTTTTGGAAGAGTCTTCACTTTTTTCATCGGACGAGCTGTCTTCCGGAACGATAATGCTTGATTTTGTAGTATCTGTAGAGTCATTGCTGCTTTGTGTATTGCTGCAAGCTGCCATAGCGCAAATCATAAGAGCTGCGATTATAATAGATAATGTTTTCTTCAACATAATATATTCCCCCTTGAATTTCATGTACGAATTATTTCGTTGTAATAATCTTACAACACAATTATGAACAAATTGTTTCCTTGTGCTTAATTTGTTCAAAAAGAAATCTGAAAGTATTTTAAGTTATGGCAGACGATAGTTCTGGTCATAAAAAAAGTGCAAGTGCAAAGACTGTTGCCATATCATTGCACATTGCACATCAGATTATTGATATTCTTCGAGAGGGTCATATCTTACGCCATAATACTGCATTTCAAAATGCAGATGCGGACCTGTAGAATATCCTGTTGAACCAACATAGCCGATAAGCTGACCGGGAAGAACTTCCTGACCAGGTTCGACAACAACATCACAAAGATGACCGTATATTGAAACCTTGCCGTCACCGTGGTCAATCATTACATAATTTCCGTAACCGCCGCCGCAGCCGCAGCTTGAAGATTTTCCCCAGTCATGTACACAGCCGTTGTATGTAGAAAAGACTGTTCCGTAATAGCAGGCAACGACAGGAGCACCGTAAACACTACCGTCTGCAATATCAAGAGCACCGTGATTATTCACGCCTCGCCATTCGTCGAAAGTGGATGTGAGATATGTATGTCCCGGACACGGCCAGACAAATTCACCGCTTACATCAACATATTGCTCGTCATCGTCGAAAGTTTGTTCCGGAATATCAGTTTTTCCGGTTTCGGCAAGCTGACGTTTGCGTTCTTCTTCGAGAGCTCTTTTTTCAGCTTCACGGGCTTTACGTTCTTCTGCACGCTGTTTTTGAAGTTCACGCTGTTTACGTATACGTTCAGCGAGTTCGGCGTTATATTCCCTTAAAGCGTCTTCAAGTTCTTTCTGACGTTTTTCGTTTTCTTCAAGAGCATTTTCAGTTTTTTCCTTTGCAGCATTCAGTTCCATCAAGAGAGCTTCATTTTCGGCAGAAAGAGCATTTACTCGTGCTTTGTTGTCTTCAAGCTTTTTCTTTTCGGCTTCAACGGCTGATTTATCCTGACGGAGTTTTTCCTGCTGAGTGCCGATACCTTTCATTTCGCCTTTCAGTTTATTTATCAGTTGGTCGTCATAGCTTGCGATACTCTGCACGATTTCCATCTTGTCGAGAAAATCGGAGAAATCTTTTGCTTGTAGTATGACCTCAAGTGTAGAAACATCACCGGCTGTATATATTGCACGAAGTCTTTCACGAAGCATATCAAGTGTGTCTTCAATTTCTGCAAGACGTGCATCTATCTGAGCCTGTTTTTCGCTTATTTGGGTATTAAGTTTCTTTATTTTGTCATTGCTGCTGCGTATCTTTTTGGTAAGGTCGGATATATTATTTTGGAGTTTCTTGCTGTATTCTTCTTTTTGTTTGATAGCCTCTTCTGTAGCGTTGAGTTCTTCGGTATACTTCTTGTTTTCCTCTTTTATCTCACGGCGTTCACGTGTGTTTTCGTCTATGTCGAAAGCGGCAGCATTTGAAAAAGTTAGTATAGCTGCGGCAAGTATGCTTGAAACAGTAGTCAGAAGAATCTTGAAATATTTGTTCTTACCAGCCAAGTATCTCGCCTCCCTCTTTGTTCAGATATTTTGTGATTGATATGAATCCGCCAAGTGCTCCGATGAGAATTCCTGTACCGCAGAAAAGAAGAAGGATTTTAAGCCACAGATTTTCGAGCGGAATAGTGGATGTTCCGATAAGAGAAATCATATTTCCGGCGGTTTCACGAATCGGGTTATAGATAGCGATAAGTACTCCGGAAGATAAAAGTCCGGCAATAAGTCCTATTGTCATAGCCTCAATGATAAAGGGGATACGGACAAAAGCATTTGTTGCTCCGACTGATTTCATTATGCTTATTTCAAAGCGTCGGGAATACATTGTCATTTTGATGGTGTTTGATATTATGAACAGTGTAACAACGCCCAGTATCAGTACTATCCAGAAACCGACTATGCCAACGAAACGATTCAGCTTTGTAAGCGTTCTTGCAATAGAAGCACGGTCACTTATTTTCATAACACCGTCAATTTTTTGGATTTCTTCTATGGTAGTCTTATATTGTGAAAGGTCTTTCAGGCGAACTTTGTACACGTGACCGAGCGGATTGTTATCGCCCTGCATACTCTGGTAAATATCATTGCCGAGTTTATCACGTAATTCTTTTAGGCCTTCTTCTTTGGAATAGAAAGTACAATCGTCCACGTTATGTATTTTTGATATCTGAGAGCCAAGTTTTAAAGCGTCAATATCGGAAATATCATAATCGAGATAGACGTTTATCTGATTATCGTCACCAATGCCGGCGATAAGACTTGTGACATTAAGCGATAAAAGCATCGCTGCACCTGTTATGACAAGACATGACACAAGT
Organism: uncultured Ruminococcus sp.; assembly: GCA_902767155.1. GTDB lineage: Bacteria > Bacillota > Clostridia > Oscillospirales > Acutalibacteraceae > UBA1213. The sequence goes on from CACXGC010000080.1 coordinate 10,276, forward strand.
ACTACTATTGAGGCAAGAGACATCATACGGTTATTCCAGATATTTTTCAGACCTTCTTTTATAAGATAACCGCTGCTTGAAAATTTCATTATTCAGTCACCTGCTACTCAAAATATGGACAAATATACCCATATTGAGAAAATTCCTGTTTAATCGTATCCGACTTCGCCAAAGCTACCATCGTTTGCGTGACACTCAACAGGCGTAAATTCCCGTATAGCCTACGGTACATACTTATCATTGCCTGTTTATGCAATTTGATAAGTTAAACAATCTCTCAAATTCA
>CACXGC010000081.1 GCA_902767155.1 uncultured Ruminococcus sp.
GACAGGACTTATACTTGTTTGGAATGTGGATATACAGCAGACAGAGATTTTAATGCAAGTCTGAATTTGAGAGATTGTTTCACTTATCAAATCGCATAAACAGGCAATGATAAGTATGTACCGTAGGCTATACGGGAATTTACGCCTGTGGAGTGTCACGCAAACGATGGCAGCTTTGGCGAAGTCGGATACGATGAAACAGGAATTTTCTCAATATGGGTATATTTGTCCATATTTTGAGTAGCAGTAACAGATAATGGACAAGAAATTTAATGTTGGAATCATAGGTGCTACGGGTATGGTAGGTCAGCGTTTTGCTACACTGCTCGAAAATCACCCATGGTTTAATGTAACAGTTTTAGCTGCCAGCGCCAGAAGTGCAGGCAAAACTTATAAAGAAGCTGCCGGCAACAGATGGGCTATGAAAACACCCATGCCGAAAGCTATGGAAGATATGGTAATTATGGATGCTGCTAATGTGGAAGAAATCGCTTCAAAGGTAGATTTCGTATTCTGTGCAGTCGATATGAAAAAGGAAGAAATCCGTGCTCTTGAAGAAGCTTATGCAAAAGCTGAATGTCCTGTTGTATCCAATAACAGCGCACATCGTTTCACCCCCGACGTTCCTATGGTCATCCCTGAGATAAACGACAACCATCTTGAAATCATCGAAGCTCAGAGAAAACGTCTCGGCACTAAAAAAGGTTTTGTTGCTGTTAAATCAAACTGCTCTCTCCAAAGCTATGTTCCTGCAATTCATCCTCTTATGAAGTACGGCGTAAAGAAAGTTCTCGCCTGCACATATCAGGCAATCTCAGGCGCAGGAAAAACTTTTGAAAGATGGCCGGAAATGATTGATAACGTAATCCCCTACATAGGCGGCGAAGAAGAAAAAAGCGAACAGGAACCGCTTAAAATATGGGGTACTATCGAAAACGGCGAAATAAAGAAAGCTTCTTCACCTTCTATAACCGCTCAGTGTATCCGTGTACCTGTTTCAGACGGTCACACCGCTGCTGTATTTGTAGAACTTGAAAATAATCCCGGTATCGAACAGATTATCAGCGACTGGGAAAGCTACAGCGGCAAACCACAGGAACTTAACTTGCCAAGCGCACCGAAACAGTTCCTCCACTATTTCAGAGAAAATGACAGACCTCAGATAAAGAGTGAAAGAAATCTCGAAAACGGTATGGCTGTTTCCGTTGGTCGTCTCAGAGAGGACACCCAGTATACAATCAAATTCGTATGTATGTCACACAATACACTTCGTGGTGCTGCCGGCGGCGCTGTTCTTCTTGCAGAACTCCTTTGCGCAGAAGGTTATATTACTGCCAACGAATAATTGATGTACATTCCCATATTCTAAGAAAGGATTGGTTTTATTTATGTCAGACCATATTTTTACCGGTTCGGGTGTTGCTATCGTCACCCCTATGAACAGTGACGGCAGCGTTAATTATGATGAATACGGTAAGCTTATTGATTATCAGATAGAACACGGCACAGACGCTATTATCGCCTGCGGTACAACAGGCGAATCCGCTACAATGGACGCTGATGAGCATTGTCAGGTAATTGACTATACAATAAAAAGAGTAAACAAGAGAATCCCTGTTATCGCCGGAACAGGCAGCAATGATACCGCATTCGCTGCAAAGCTTTCTGTCGAAGCTGAAAACCTTGGCGCAGATGCTATTCTCTCTGTTACACCTTACTACAACAAAACAAACCAGAGCGGTCTTGTCCGCCATTATACCTATATTGCAGACAGAATAAACATTCCTATGATACTCTACAATGTTCCTTCAAGAACAGGCTGCAATATAAAGCCAGAAACTTATGCTGAACTTTCAAAGCATCCAAATATCAAAGCTACCAAGGAAGCTAACGGCGATCTTTCCGCACTTGTACGCACAATGGCTCTCTGCGGTGATAACCTTGATGTTTACAGCGGTGAGGACAGTCAGGCTTTCGCAATAACAGCTATGGGCGGCTGCGGTGTTATCTCCGTGTTTGCAAATATTTTCCCACAGGAATGTCATGACCTTATTCAGAAGGCTCTTGACGGTGATTTCAAGGGCAGCTTTGAAATGCAGAAAAAGTATATTACAATCATGGATGCTCTGTTCTCTGATGTAAATCCTATACCCGTCAAGACAGCTATGAATCTTCTCGGCTGGGACTGTGGTCCATGCAGACTGCCGCTTGACGAAATGACACCGGCCGGCAAAAAAGCTCTTGAAGAATGTATGAGATCATACGGACTTCTGAAATAATTCAGAAACGGAGATTTTAAAAATGACTGATATAATTTTATCCGGTTGTTCGGGAAAAATGGGTGCGGCAATAATTGCCTGCACTGCTTCCCGCACTGACTGTAAAATTGCTGTCGGCGTTGATATCGTACAGCCTAAAAATACCGACTTTGCATATGCAAAAAGTTTTGCTGAAATAGATACTCCGGCAGATGTTATAATCGACTTCTCAAACCCTGTTGTACTCGATTCATTGCTTTCATACGCAATTTCAAATAAAATACCTTGCGTACTCTGTACTACCGGCTACAACGAGGAACAGAAAGCAAAAATAAACGAGGCTTCAAAAACAATCCCTGTATTCTGTTCCGGTAATATGTCACTCGGCATAAACCTCATTATCGAACTTGCAAAAAAAGCCGCATCCGTTTTTGGCGAAGACTTTGATATCGAAATCGTTGAACAGCATCATAACCAGAAATTGGACGCACCGAGCGGTACTGCACTTATGATTGCCGATGCCGTTTCAGAAGTAAGAACCGACAGCGAATACATATATGATCGTCATGCTTACCGCAAAAAGCGTGAAAAAAGAGAAATCGGCATACATTCCGTCAGAGGCGGTAACATCGTCGGCGAACATGAGATAATTTTTGCCGGAACAGATGAAGTTCTGAAAATCAGCCACAGCGCAAGATCAAAAACTGTCTTTGCAGTCGGGGCAGTTAATGCGGCTGTTTTCCTCAAAGGTAAAGAACCCGGAATGTATAATATGTCAGATCTGCTTGCATCAAAATAATTATCAATGATTGGAGTGTGAATCACTATGCAGCCTGAATTGAATGTATTTGAAGACGTAACACTGATAACCCTGCAAAATATTCCTGCGGATATTGCTTTTATCGCTCAGGTATTTGAAAAAATCGGCTCTATGGGTGTAGACGTAGATATGATTTCCCTCTCGCCTGTACAGAGTTCCCGTACCAGCTTATCTTTCACCATAAAGGACGATGACCTTGTAAATATTCTCAGCTATACATCAAAACTTGATGACGGTTCTGTAAAATCTATCGTCAGCAGCGGTAACTGCAAAATATCAATTAACGATGACGCAATGGAAAACTGTCCCGGATTTGCCGGAAAGGTTTTTGCCGCAGCAGCAAAGGCTGAAGTTGAGATCAGACTCATAACAACAAGCGAATCACAGATTTCTATGCTTGTTACAAAATCAGATTTTGATGCTGCTTTCGCAAGTATTAAAAAAATCTGGGAATAATAAAAAATCGGGAATTTCAGAATGACAAAATCTGAAATTCCCTTTTCTATTATACTGAATTTATTGATACAAA
>CACXGC010000082.1 GCA_902767155.1 uncultured Ruminococcus sp.
TGTTGTGTCGGCAGAACCTACAGACATTACATTCTGGAGTGAGGACGGAAATGAGATAGTACCGTAGTCTGTATATGATGAGTTGAGTTTTTTATCGGAAGAAGTATCGGTATTTTCGGAATAGTTTCCGGCAGAAGAAACTATATAGCTGCCGTTATCATGCAAAGCTTTTACAGCTTTTGTAAAAAGTTCTGATGTCATGCTTATGCGTGGAACACCGAGACTGATATTTACAATATCAGGGGATAGTTTTGCTGCATCGTCAAGAGCTGCGAGTAAAACATCATCACTTACTTTTCGGCTGTTGTCGCTGCATACTTTCATAAGTGCAAGCTGGGCATCAAATGCACCGCTCCTGTAGGAATTTGCACCGCTGTCGCCATTGTTTCCGGCGATTAATGCGGCAACTGCTGTGCCATGAGAAGAACTTGCCGAAAGAAGTTCGCCGTCATGGTTTGCATAGTCATAAGCAAAAATTATTTTTTCGTTCGGAGAAACGGAGGAAGAGTTATCCGTGTTGAAAGCAACAGAGGATGTGAGAGTTTTTATTTTATCGGTGCTGAGTTTCAGTACTGACGGCGCATAGTGAAATACTTCGTGGGAAGTATCGAAACTGTCATCAATAACGGCGATAAGCATTCCCTGACCGTTGAAACCTTTATCGTAGACTTTATTTATATGCGTGATTTTCGTTTCGGGAGCGGAATACAAACTTTCGGGAAGGATATTTTTTTGGTCTTTCGGGTCAGTGCTGTTTTCTTTATCATTGTCGGTAACATCGGTTTCGTTTGGTTCATTTGTTTCAGCTGTTTCTTCTGTATCATCGTATGTTATTGACGAATTGTCGTCATCAATATCAGCTTGTGATTCCGGTTCGGATATTACCATTTTTCTTGACGAGACAAGGGTAACTTCCTGTACGCCGGAAATTTTTTTCAATTGGCTGAGTGAGCTGTATGGTGCAGTTACGCTGAATCCGTTTATAACCGTATTATATGTGTAGCAGTTGTCAAGATTTGCCGTCGGTATCATTTTACGCACACTTGCTTTTATAACAGCCTGATTTTTTTTGATATTATCATAATACTGGCGTATGTCAGAAGAACATATCAGGCCGTACACGTTTTCATATTTTCCGCCGGATGAAAGAACTATATCACACAAAGAACTTCCGTCTGTTTCTACAATAAAAGTAACGGTTTCGTCGCTTTTAGGTATAACGGTTTCAGATGAGGAAGGCTCTTTTTTAGGCTTGCTTTTATCTGTAATTGCAATCGGAGATTTGTCTATCGGTTCATTTTCTTTTTGAGGTATTTCACCCGGATTAATGACCGGAAGAACAAAGACCAGCGTTGTCAGAAGAATTGACAGCAATGTGCAGTACAATCCTTTTTTCATTACGACCACCCTTTTGTAATGCATAATTCGTAATGCATAATGCATAATGATTAGAAGAGATAAGGCATAATTTACTATACTATGGGTGTCATAGTATGGTATCCCTGTAATTATCGCATATTTTCCTATATTTTTCAAGTCCCGCAGCGAGATATTATCAGGAGTACGGGATGAACAAACAATATTATTTCCGGAAAGATGGTATTTTATGTCATTGATAACAAAAAAGCAGATTTGTTCGGCAGGAAAAACATTCCTGTTTGGTGGTATCATAGGCTCATCAATGCTTATTCCCGGTGTAAGCGGCGGCACAATGGCAATCATTTTGGGAATATATGACAGGCTGGTGAATTCTGTAGGGAACATTTTCAAGGAAACTAAAAGAGCTTTGATTTTTCTTGGAATAACAGCTGCCGGAGGTATGTTGGGATTAATTTTCTTTTCGAGTGTAATGCTTGACATAGTAAAGAAATATCCGGTATTTTCGATGTATTTTTTCATCGGTGCGATATTGGGCAGTATTCCTATGCTTGTTAAGAAATCGGGTATAAGTGAAGGGAAATGGTACAATGTATTTTTTGCACTGTTGGGTATAGTGGGGCTATTTTTGCTGAGACAGCTTCCGGAGGGCAATAATATACAAAGCAGTCCGTTTATGTTGTTCATTTGCGGCATAATAATAGCGGCAGCAATGGTGCTGCCAGGGATAAGTACATCACATATTCTGTTGATACTTGGAATGTATGAGATAGTATGGGGAGGATTAAAAAACGCCGCACCAGATTTTTGGATATTTCTCGGTTCGGGCGCAGCAATAGGGACATTTCTGACAGCAAAACTTGCCGATAAAGCTATGAAGAAATATCCTTGTCAGACTTATATGATAATAATTGGTTTTGTTATGACATCGGTTTATGATATTTTTCCCTCAGATTTCATAGCGGAACAGATACCGTTTTACCTTATTCTGGCAGGTTCGGGATTTCTGGGTGTATCCATGTTGTCAAAGCACGGAATGAATTGATTTTTTGCAGGATATGGAATATAATTATCAAGGACTGGTTCGGTCAGACCGTAAAACTAAAAAGAAATAGGGGACTTATGTATGAAATGGCTGGAACATATGAAAACGATAAACAGACACAAAAGTTATGTCATGGAGCTTTGTTTCCGTGTAGGCTTGTACAGGCAGGGTCTTATGCACGATTTGTCAAAATATTCGCCTGTTGAATTTCTTGTCGGAGCAAAATATTATCAGGGGGACAAAAGCCCTAACGATGCCGAAAGAAAAGACAAAGGGTATACAAGTGCATGGCTTCATCACAAAGGCAGAAATAAACACCATCTGGAATACTGGATAGATTACGGTTTGGATGAAGGGCACAAAATGGTGGGGATGAAAATGCCTGTCCGTTATGTAGTGGAGATGTTTTGTGACAGAGTAGCAGCTTCAAAAAATTACAGGGGAGAAAAATATACTGATGCTGACGCATACAACTACTACATGAAATCACGCTCTCATTACATCATTCATCCGGAAACAGCGGCGTTGCTTGAGAAACTGCTCAAAATGCTGAAAGATAAGGGCGAACACTTAACGCTATACTATATTCGTACAAGAGTTTTGAAACAAAAAGATTACTGAGGAAGTTCGTCTTACGAGTACAAGAATATATCACAGAAGTTATCACTTTTTGACATTGAGAAATATTTTGTGTCGGAGATTATATAGTGATCTTTCAAAGTTACACCAACAGTAGAAAGTGCATTTTTGATTTTTATGGTTATGGCTATATCTTTTTCGGAAGGATAGGCTATACCGCTCGGGTGATTATGTGCAATATAAGCATTTGCGGCGTTATATCTCAGTGCGAGATCAATAATCTGGCGGATATTTATTCCGGAAAAGGTGAGAGAGCCTGAACTTATAATTTCCGAATAAAGCTCCTGATTGTTTTTGTTTGTAAGCATCAGAAGAACTTTTTCTGTTTTTGAGCCGATAAAAGCGTAAGAGATTTTTTCTATACGAGAATTGTACAGATTTACTTTTTCGGATTTGCTTAATTTTTCGTTCAGATATATTTGGGTTATTTCAGGTATCATTTTCAGCATAACAGCGGCACTTTCGGAAACGCCGTACTCTTTAAGTACACTGTAAGGAGTGTCTATTACAGAAGAAATCGAACCGCAGGATTCTATAAGACGTTGTGCAATCAAATTGTTGTTGTTTTTCGTCATAGAAAATGACAAAGCTAACTCGAGAATTTCTGTATCAGAAAAATTTTCAAGTCCGCTTTGGCAAAATTTTTTATTTAAACTCAGAAGTTTCATTTTATAATCATTATTCATAAAAAAGCCTCATTTAAAACAGGACGAAGCAGCAGGGTCATTCATCAGTGAAAAAAACTCCTGATCGGAAAATATGAAGAAGTCATTGAAAAAAACATCTGCTTTTCCGGCTTGGGTTCTCAGTATTTTTATATCTTCAAGTTCTGTTTTTGTCGGATAAGCTACGCCGTTATCGTGTCTGCGTGCTATTGAAAAAGAAAAGGCATCGTATTTAATACATAGGCTGACGATTTTTTGAATCATTTTTGGAGAACTTCCGACCCATCCGTCAGATATTTTACCGCAAAAAAGTTCTTTTTTTCTCGGGTCATGGAGTATCAGAAGTGTTTGAGATGATTTTGATTCAGAAAGGAGTCTGCCTATTTTTTTCATGAATACATCTTTATCATATTTTTTTGAAGCATCGTCATTCAGGTCATCAAGATATTTCTTGGAAAGCTGGGGCAGGAATTTTAGAAAAAATATTGCTTTTTCCGGTACATTCATTTCAACCAGTTCTTCCAATGGTGCATCCATTATGTTTGAAATATCGCCAAAACGTTCAACAAGTTTGTGTGCAAGTTCGTTTGTATCTTTTCTTGGTATTCCGTAAAACAGGAGCAATTCCACAATTTCATGATTATTGAAAGATTTCAGACCGTTTTGCAGATATTTTTCACGAACCCGTGTTCTGTGACCTTTGTGCATTGAACTTTTATACATTTTGGCATTCCACCTTTTTTTATGAATATTTTGCTGCAAGTTGTTCCCATTCTTCATACAACACTTCAAGTGATGATTCGGCAGATGAAAGTTCGTCTGTCAGAGAGAGTACTTTTTCGTAATCTCCGGCAATATCAGGATCATTCAAAAGTGAGTTTATTTCATTTATGCGTTCTTCAAGATTGGAAATTTGGGTTTCTGTCTGATTTATGCGGATTTTATCTTTTCGGCGCTGTGCATCGAGTTCTTTTTTGCGTTTGTAGTCGGAAACTTTTTCTTCTTTGACAGCCGGTTCTGTGGTTTCATCAACGGATTTTTTAAAAGGTTCTGCTTTCTGCAAAAAGTCCTCATAACTGCCTTCGTATATTTTTATGCCTTGCGGGGTCAGGTAAAATATTTTATCTGCGAGTGCGTTTATAAGATAGCGGTCATGTGAAACTATAAGCAATGTGCCGTCATATTGTGAAAGTGCATCCTGTAAAGCGGAACAGGAATTTATATCAAGATGGTTTGTAGGTTCGTCGAGAAGAAGAAAGTTTGCATTATCGAGCATAAGTTCGGTCAGAAGTACTCTTGCACGTTCGCCGCCGCTAAGAGATGAAAGCTTTTTGAAAACGTCATCATTTTTGAAAAGGAAACGTGCAAGCGTATTTCGTATTTCCGTGTTTGTCATTGCAGGAAAATGGTCACTTATTTCTTCAAAAACAGTTTTTTCACTGTCCATACCGGTTTGTATCTGATCGTAGTAACCGACTTTTACACCTTCACCGAAACGGATTTTTCCGCCGGCAGATTTATATTTTCCAAGAAGGGTTTTCAGCAGTGAAGTTTTTCCGCATCCGTTCGGACCAAGAAGAAATATTCTTTCGCCCTGATGTATTTCGAGCGAAACATTTTGAAACAGGGTTTTTTTATCGAATGAAAGGGAGAGATCATTTACTGTAAGAACATCGTCACCGCTGCGGTTTTTAGTTTCAAGAGCGAATCGTATTGAAGATGGAGCGTTTTCAGGTTTTTCGAGAGTTTTTTCCAATCGTTCGATAGCTTTCATTTTGCTTTCGGCTGTTTTGATATTTTTCTCACGGTTCCAGCGGCGCTGTTGTTCGACGATTCCTTCAAGACGGGTAATTTCTTTCATTGTGTTGTCATATGCTCTTTGCATACTGAGAAGGTGTTCTTCCTTTTGCGGAAGAAAAGCTGAGTAATTGCCGTTATACCGTTCCATATGGCGGTTTTCAATCTCAAATGTTTTGTTTGTTGTTTTGTCGAGAAAATAACGATCGTGAGAAATCACCATATATGAGCATTTGGATTCTGTAAGATAAGTTTCGAGCCAGTCTATACTTTGCGTATCGAGATGGTTCGTAGGTTCGTCAAGCAGTAAAAGTTCAGCTCCGCAAAGAAGAAGTTTGGCAAGTTGGAGTTTAGCTCTTTGTCCGCCGCTGAGAGTGCTTACAGACAGATGCATATTTCTGTCATCGAATCCAAGACCAAGCAGGGCAGAACGGGCACGGCTTCGGCAGGTGAGTCCTCCGCGTCTTGTAAAAGTATCGTGCAGGTATGCCTGACGTTCTACCATTTCGTCAAGTTCATCATTAACACTGCCTATCAGAGCATTAAGTCCTTCAAGTTCCTGTTCCATTTCGATAAGATCATCGAATACAGTCATAACTTCTTCGTAGGCTGTTCTGTCAAGATTGCGGCAGACGTGCTGTTCCATATAGCCTATGGTGGTGTTTTTTCCTATGGTTATAGTACCGCCGGTAGGAGAATATTCTCCCGTCAGCATTTTGAACAAAGTTGTTTTGCCGCATCCGTTCACTCCTATAAGACCTATACGATCCCCAGATTGTATCTGAAAATTCATATTTTCGAAAAGTATCTGTTCTCCGAATTCCATCGACAGTTCATTTACTGTGACAAGTGCCATTTTTTCTCTCCAATTTCCTTTTTTTAGTCCAAGATCAGATTTTTTGCGGTTCCGGATAATTAACGCCGAATGTATCAACTGTTACGCTTTCCATAACCTGAGTAATTATCGGTCTGTCGTTGGGGTTAGTCTGAACAGCGGCAATAGTATTTACGACGTCCATACCTTCGATAACTTTTCCAAAAGCTGCATATTCTCCGTCAAGGTGTGGAGCAGCTTTATGCATTATGAAAAACTGTGAGCCGGCGGAATTTGGCATCATTGAACGAGCCATAGAGAGAACGCCTTCGGTATGTTTCAGATCATTTTTGAAACCGTTGTGAGAGAATTCACCCTTTATTGAATAACCCGGACCGCCCATACCGTTTCCGTTGGGACATCCGCCCTGAAGCATGAAACCTCTTATAACTCTGTGGAATACAAGACCGTTATAAAAGCCCTTGTTAATGAGGCTTATGAAGTTATTGACAGTGTTCGGTGCGATTTCCGGATAAAGTTCTGCTTTGATTACAGAGCCGTTTCTCATTTTGATAGTAACAATAGGATTTGACATGGTTATTTCCTCCAAAGATAGTTAGTTGGCATATAAAACACCTGTATCTATATTACATCATTGTTGTGAATATATCAAGTGTTATTATCAGCGGCAAGCTATAAAAATTTGCAGCGGCACAGGATTTTGCGTTCTGTGCCGCTTTTTGCATACCGGAGAAAATATCAGTCAACTATACATTTTACGAGGAAGAGGGCGCTTATTATCATATAAGCAAAGAAAAATGCTGTCAGTGTCAAAATTACGACAGGGAATATTTCTCCTACAGTGAGAGTTGTTGCAATTCCGATAACTCCGGAAAAAATAGTGCCGAATATGCCGATGAATATACCGGCAATATTGCATTTGATGCAGTGGATAGTTTTAGGTTTATCTTGGGCATAAACCGATGCAGCTATTATTGTGAACAGATAAACGAGTGCACTTACAAGAGCTGTCCACAAAATAAGACTTGGTGCGGAAATCAGGGAATTGACAAAAAGTAATGCTGATATGGCAGCAAAAATAATTCCGCCGATTATTCCAACAAGCACCATAATGCCCTTCATGCAGGCACAATCATTTTTTTTGCTGTTTTCACAGCAGCAGGTTTCATAATTGCAGATCATAGAAATACACTCCGATCATTTTTGAATTTCCCTTTGAAGGACAATATAGTATTTTCGGATGACAGAAATTGTTGTCGAACTGATTTTTATATTGTCCTTATTTCAAATTATGCATCGGCTGAAAAAATGTGCATGAAAAGAAATAACAGCACCTGAGAAAAATCACAGGTGCTGTATGATACAGAATATTTATGTTATCAGTTTGTGCCGGCAAGGCTTGCAACTTCGGCAGCAAAGTCATCAGATCTCTTTTCAAGACCTTCGCCCTTTTCAAAGCGAACGAACTCAACAATTTCGATCTTTCCGCCAAGTTCTTTAGCTGTCTGCTTTGTATACTGTTCAACGCTGATTTTGTTTTCCTTGATGAATGCCTGATTGAGGAGACAGTTTTCCTCGTAGTACTTGCCAATCTTGCCCATAACGATTTTTTCGATAACCTGATCGGGTTTGTTAGCCATTTTCTCGTCCTGCTTCATCTGAGCGATCATGATTTCTTTCTCGTGGTCGAGAACCTCAGCCGGAACATCTTCCTTTTTGAGGTAAGAGGGGTTAACAGCAGCAACCTGCATAGCTACATCCTTTGCATAAGCAGCAAAGCCGTCAGCAGCAGCAGCGTCTGTGTCGAATTTAACAAGTACAGCAATTTTTCCGCCAGCGTGGATGTATGCGGAAACAGCGCCCTCGTAGAGTTTGAAACGGCGGATAACTATATTCTCACCGATTGTCTGAATCTTTTCCTGAAGAAGTTCTGCAACAGTCATTGTTGTTCCTACAGCAGTTTTTGTCAGAAGATCAGCAACATCAGCCGGATTTTCATTCATAACTGTATCTGCAACAGTCTTTACAAAAGCCTGAAAATCTGCATTCTTAGCAACGAAGTCTGTTTCAGCATTTACTTCGAGAGCAACACCCTTTGTAGCGTCCTCGTTTGTGCAGGCGAAAGCAACGCCCTCAGCAGCGATTCTTGAAGCCTTCTTTGCAACTTTAGCGAGACCCTGTTCTCTGAGTACATCTATTGCCTTATCCATATCGCCGTCTGCTTCTGTGAGAGCCTTTTTGCAGTCCATCATACCGCAGCCGGTCTTTTCTCTGAGTTTCATTACATCTTTAGCTGTAAAAGCCATTTTAAAAACCTCCAATTTATGATAATTTGAAAAATAGCCGCAAACTTAATTGCGGCTATCGGGATAACAGATTATTCCTCTGCAGCGTCGTCTTCTTCTTCGATCGCAGCAGCACCCATTCTGCCTTCGTTGCCTTCGATAATTGCGTTTGCGATTGCTCCGGAGATAAGTTTAACTGCGCGGATAGCGTCATCATTTCCGGGGATCACATAGTCAATTTCATCAGGATCGCAGTTTGTATCTACGATAGCAACGATCGGAATACCGAGCTTTTTAGCCTCTGCAACGGCGATTCTTTCCTTGCGGGGGTCAACGATGAAGAGAGCGCCTGGAATTTCTTTCATATCCTTGATACCGCCCATGAACTTTTCAAGTTTTTCAATCTCAAGGTTAAGTTTGATAACTTCCTTTTTGGGGAGGAGATCGAAAGTACCGTCTGATTCCATGGTACGCAGCTGAGCGAGTCTGTCAATTCTGCGGCGGATAGTTGTAAAGTTAGTGAGCATACCGCCGAGCCATCTTGCATTTACATAATATGCGCCGGCACGGAGAGCTTCTTCCTTAACAGAGTCCTGAGCCTGTTTCTTTGTACCTACGAAAAGAACAGACTTACCTTCTGTGGAAATCTCACGAACGAAATTGTAAGCTTCCTCAAGTTTCTTAACTGTTTTCTGGAGATCGATAATATAGATACCGTTTCTCTCTGTGAAGATGTAGGGAGCCATTTTAGGGTTCCATCTTCTTGTCTGGTGACCGAAATGTACTCCGGCTTCCAGAAGCTGTTTCATTGATACTACTGATGCCATAAAAAATCCTCCTTAGGTTTTTCCTCCGCCGGCTGTGAAATATATCTGCACCTAATGATAACGCCGACGTGTGTAGTGCCTTAACATTATAACACAGTCATTTTCAAATTGCAAGCATTATTTTTCGCTATAATGAAAGGTTTTTGTGAGTTTTCAAAAAAATGTCGGTAACATTACTGTTTATTTCGGTAGCGTTCGATAAGTTCGAGCATAAGTATATAGAGATTTGCCGCTGAATTACCTTTTGCGAAAGATTTTATCGACTTTTTCATCTCGTCAAGTTTACCGTTGTTTCCAAGCAGTTCGGTTATTGTTTCGGTGCAGGTGTTATCTTTTTTAAGCTGTACCGCCATATTTTTACTTACAAGGAATTCGGCATTTTGTTCTTCCTGACCGGGAATAGCCTTGAATATTGCCATCGGAAGATTTGATGCAATAGATTCTGTTACAGTAAGTCCGCCCGGTTTTGTAACGATAAGATCAGCCATATGCATATACTTATCAACCTCGTCGGTATAATAAAGCAACTTTGTAGGCTTTGAAGGTTTGAGATTTTTGGATATCGGTTTCGGTTTTGCAGGAGGTTTGGATTTTGCTGCCGGTTTCTGCGGTTTAGTTGCCTTGGCTGTAGCCTTTGCATATTCTCTGAATTCTACGAGAGTATTGTTTATCGTTATTTTTCGTAGATAGCGGTTAAAAGTTTCATAAAGCTTTTCATTTTTTCCGGTTATCACAATTATCTGAAACTCTGCCGTTGACTTTACAATTTTATGATAGATTTTCAGAACATCTGACACGCCGAAACTTCCTGCCATTATCAGAACAGTTGGAATAGACTCGTCAAGTCCTTCGCTCTCAAACGTAGCTTTTCTGTCTATTTCCTTGAAAAAGCCTTGTTTTACCGGAATACCGTACGGATAGACCTTAACTCTGTCCACGCCTCTCGAAACGACCTGATCCACCATTTCGCGGCTTGATACGATATAGGCGTTGACACCATCGTTAAGAAGGTAAAACTGGTGTATCGCAAAATCTGTTACGATGCTTATTACAGGAATATCAATGACTCCCTCATTTTTAAGCACGGTTATCATTTCAGCACCTATAGCGTGTGTTGTGACAACGATATCAGGCTCAAATTCGTTGACAAGGGGCAGCAGTCTGTTAATTACCGTATGGGTAGTAAGTCCGAGCGTTTTATTGACAGCCGTGGTATCAAGATCGTCCCAAGAGTTATAAAAGCTGCCGTACACTTTTGGAAGATTGCGCACCATATAGACATAACCGCCTGTTACAGCTTTGTTCAAAAACGGGCTTACATATTCCAGTGCGTCTATTATTTTGACAACAGCGGAAGGGTCTTTCATCATAACGTATTCTTTGATTGCATTTGCAGCAGCCATATGACCGCCGCCGGTTGTTGCGGATAGTATAAGTAGCCTCATATGACCATCCTTTCATAGCATATTTTATGTTTACATTATACAACATTATTATTAGTTTTTCAACATTTTAATCTCATACAATACATTTACTTTGCTTATGCGCAAATAACAGTTTACACTTTTTTTGTTGTGTGTGAATCATCTTTTTTGGGGCGGAATATCCATTTTTCATTATTGTACAGAAACATCAGTACTGCCATTGAACAGATTATCACATATCCGATAAAGCTGTAAATATCCGGTAGTTCTCCAAGAAAAATCAGACCGAGCAGGGTAGAAAATATTATCTGTGAATAATCGTAGACGGATATTTCTCTTGCGGGAGCATAGTAGTAGGCATTAGTTATTGAAAACTGTCCTCCTGTGGCTGCAAGACCGGCAAGGATGAGAAAAAGAAGCTGATTCCACTCCATAGGATGATAGTCGAATATCAGAAACGGCAGCATTGAAATACATGAAAATGCTGAGAAAAAGAAAACGATAAGAGAGCCGTTTTCCTTTTTTTGACCGAGTATTCGTACCATAGTGTAAGCAAATCCGGCACACATTCCTCCGATAAGTCCTACAGCAGACGGGAAAAGGTCAATATTTTCGACCGATGGACGTATAATGAACAAAGCACCGATGAAGGCGGTAAATACAGCAATTCCCTGCAGCAGTTTGAGTTTTTCTTTCAACAGTATCAGCGAGAAGATTATTACGAAGAATGGTGACATTTTGTTCAGTATTGAAGCATTTGCGAGCGGAATATGGTCTATCGCATAGAAATTGCATACTATGCCGAAACTTCCAAGAACAGATCGGAGCATGAGAAATTTCAGATTTCCTTTTTTCCATTTCAAAGACTGTTTGTTTTTCAAAAGGACGGCGAGAGAAAAGAAAACTGCAACAAAATTTCTGAAAAAGCTTTTCTGCATTGAAGGAATATCGCCTGACATTCTGACAAAGAAATTCATCAGCGCAAAACAGAATGCAGACACTATGATGTAGATTATAGCGGTATATTTTGACGAAGTGCTATTTTTTGACATTCGGTTCACCTTTCGTTTTTGAGATTTTTACCCTTTGAGGCAGTCATATCTGAAAAGCAAAACGGCAGACACAGTACAGTGCCTGCCATTTCTTCACAACTTGAATAAACGCTGTGCATTTTTGTACATGATCTTTTCGTAGTCTTCACTTCCGATAATATTTTCCAGCTCGTTAAAATACGGCTGATACATAGATGTCTGTCCGTATCTGTTTTTTGCATAGGTATCTTTTCCGTCTATAGGGCTGTCACTGCCGAAAATAAGCTTGTCTGCACCGTTTTTCTTTATGAAACGGAGAGTACTTTCCATTGGTACCCATGTTGTATCACCATAAAGGTTAGGCAATTTGCCGATAAGATAAATTGCCTCGTTGTTATCTGTTCCGAGCCCCATATGAACCATTACGAAATTGATTTCCGGATGGCGTTTTGCCATAATATAGACACGCAAACATGAAGCTGCGTCACAACCGCCTGTATGAGTAACGACAGGCAGTTCAAAGAAATTGGCAAGTTCCATAAACTGCTCCATTTTTTTGCAGTCGAAAGGCAGATTTGAATGGAACGGGTGAAATTTGAGGGCTTTTATAAATTCTCTGTTACTTTCGATATAGTTGTACAGAGATTCATCGGCACTTTCGTTGAAAGGTTTAAGCCATATGGCGGCACCAATCTTGTCAGGATATTCTTTTGCAAAATCCACGCTTGCTTTGATACATTCAAGCTGTGGTTTTTGGATAAATTTAGGTATTGGGCGCAGTTGATGGTCAAATTCAGCTGCACGGATATCCGAAACTATGCTGTAATCTATTCCGTACTTATCCATGGCATAAAGAACATCTTTTTTACGCATATTAAAATTCAGTGACTTTCCGATGTGCACATGAGAGTCGATTATCATAATATCACCGTCATTTCTCTTCAAGGAGTTTTTGAAGTTCACTCATAAAAGAATGGATGTCTTTGAATTGTTTATAAACTGACGCAAAACGCACATAAGCGACCTCGTCCAGATATTTCAGAAATTCGAGTGTATATTCTCCGACTTTTGCGGAAGAAATTTCACGTTCCATGGTTTTACATATTCTGGCTTCAACCTTATCAATAATGGAATCTATATCATCGACCGAAACAGGACGTTTTTCACAGGCGCGCATAAGTCCGTTTGCAAGCTTTTCACGGTTGAAAGGTTCTCTTGAACTATCACGCTTTATAACAATTATGGGCATTGACTCCACGATTTCATATGTAGTAAATCTTTTTGCGCAGTTGAAACATTCTCGTCTTCTTCGGATTTTTTCACCATCATCAGTAGGTCTTGAATCTACGACTTTGCTTTCTTCGTAGCCGCAAAACGGACATTTCATTTTAATCACTCCTTGTTTCGGATAAATTTAGAAAGGAAGTTTCCGGCTTCTGCCAGATCGGAAATATTTTCATAGCTTGTTCTGTAAACTTCGATAATAACATCGCCTTCGTATTTTATTTCTTTAAGCGTAGAGAAAAATTCGCTGTAGTCGAAACAGCCTTTTCCGGGAAGTACACAACCACCGGTTGGTGAGCAGTCGCTGATATGTACATGACGCAGTTTGTCGCCCATTATTCTCGCAAATTCGCAAGGTGAATGTCCGCCCCTCAGTGCCTGTTTTACATCGAGGACGAAGCCTGCATATTCAGGAATTATACGCCGCATTTCTTTCAAAAATATCGGGCGATTGCTATAAAACTGGTCTACATTTTCCTGAAGAAACTCAATTCCGTAACAAGCAGCTCTGCGGCTAAGAAGCAAAAAACGTCTGCAATATTCCTCATCGGAAATTGAGACGAAAGCGTCACGCATCCCGTGAAGTACGACTTTTTTTGCATTAAGACGTGCTGCTGTGCGGAAATACATTTCGTAGAATTTAATTCCGTCGTGAAATCTCCGCTCATATGCAGAAAAAAGCAGATATGATTCATATGACGAAGTAAAGGGGTGAATACTGTGAACCTCTGCATTATATTTTTCAAAAAGTGAGTTAAGCCGGTCAATATAATCGGGTTCAAGTTCCGAAAATGTATTGAAAAATATCTCAAATATTGTGAAACCGTGTTCAAGCAAAGTGCGAACAGCATTTTCGGTGGTCATAGGATACAGACAGCCTGTGGAAATACCGATTTTCATAAGTAACACCACCCTGATAATATAATAAAACTTTTTGGGCGATATGTCAAACAAAATGTATCATTTTTACAA
>CACXGC010000083.1 GCA_902767155.1 uncultured Ruminococcus sp.
CACGCTATGATAAACTTGACTCAATTTTTCTCTCTGTCATCATGTTGGCTATGATTTTTGACGCTCTTTTTATGTGAACACGCTCTAATTCTCGTCAATATTCAAGTCGATTGCCAATGAATGAATAAACATTTTTACAAGCTCTTTTTTCCCTTCCCAGACTCTGACAGCTTCGGGAGTAACCATAGGATTTTCATTTAAAATCCAGCAGGAAAACTTACAAATGTGTTCAAAAGCTGCTTCATAACTGACCGAGGACATGCAGTCAAATACTATTGATAAAGCACCCGTTTCATCCAATAAATCTGCTTCCATAAGCAATATCAACTCAATAGGTGTGCTGTCTTGCTTTAACAGAGTTTTATCTGAATGTGACGATATGTTATCCGATATTATTGATGCAAAGGGAACATCATACTTACTGCAGTAATCCTTAAAAATCTCTGCACTTGCTTCGGCATGGGAAAGTTTGGTTTCATCATTTAAAATTGCATAACCGACATCATGAAAAATAGCGGAGACAAATAAAACATATTCATTAACTGAACCGCTATATTCCCGGATTAATCTTTTACACCAATTCAAAACACGTTTTGTATGGCTGAACCGGCTGCGAAAAGATTGATATTTTATATTATTTTTATAATTTCCGATATTGTAAAGTGTTTCCTTTACAAAGTTTAACATATGATTATAATCTGTAGTCACTGTGAACCTCCGTATTTGTTTTTCTTCCAAGCACTGCCTTTATATGTTGGGCATTAACAATGATTGTTTCTATTCCTTCCTGTTCAAGAAGATTATATACCGGTTTCCAATGTACACCGGTACTTTCCATGGCTACTATCTGGCATTTTGTTTCTTTAAGCCATTTTAAGATTTCCATGATGTCATCCGTCATTGTTCCGAATTGACGGATTTCTTTTTTTCTGACACCTGTAAAACACACACCATGAGCATATTTTTATGCACGTCAATTCCACAACACCGCTCATACAACAGTTCCATTTTTTATTTCTCCCGGTTATTTTTGTTTATGAGCCGATGGGCTCCTTTCTATTAACAGTTGACTGTTCTGCGTGCTCATATACTCTATGGCAACAATATGTGGTACACAAAAGGAGCCTTGATCAGTCTGTGAATCGGACTTTTTATGTTCCAAGCCCCTTCGACCTTCTCGACTCCTTTATTATACCTTATTCTGTTGTTCTGTGTCAACTAGTTTTCATTCATGTGGCGATAAGTATGATTTATAGATCGGCAAAAATTATTAAACATATTTTTCTAAAGGATAAATTCCGATTCTACGAAGCATAGGTTGCCTTATCATATTGTATGTGATAAGCTTGTAGAACAAGGAGATGATTTTTTATGAATAAATATGTTACAGGTTCTGTTATTCGCAGACTTCGTGAAAACAAGAAGATGACTCAGGAAGAATTAGCAGAGAAAATTTTTGTAAGCGGCAAAGCGGTAAGTAAATGGGAGACAGGTAAGGGATTTCCTGATATAAGTCTGATAGAGCCATTAGCAAAAGCACTTGATATTTCTGTAATCGAATTGCTTTCGGGTGAAGATATACGAAACAATAACAGGTCATCCAATATGGCAAAAGGAGAATTTTATGTTTGTCCTGTTTGCGGAAATATAATTCATACAACGGGCGAAACATTGGTCAGTTGTTGTGGTATTACATTACCGCCGCTTGTTCCGGAATCAGCGGATTCAGAGCATGAAATAAAAGTCAATGTTGTTGAAAACGAGTACTTTGTTAAGGTTGAACATTCTATGGAAAAAGACCACTTTATTTCATTTCTTGCAGCAATATCGGATCAGCAAGTACAATTTTTTAAGTTATATCCGGAGGGAAGAGCCGAGACAAGATTTCAGATAAACCGTGTTAAGAAGATTTATGCTTATTGCAATCGCCATGGTTTGTTCCAGCTATTGCTATGACTTTTAAGTCTTAAAGCA
The DNA here is from genome assembly GCA_902767155.1 of uncultured Ruminococcus sp. Taxonomy (GTDB): domain Bacteria; phylum Bacillota; class Clostridia; order Oscillospirales; family Acutalibacteraceae; genus UBA1213. The sequence goes on from CACXGC010000083.1 coordinate 1,975, forward strand.
AGTATGCAGAAACTTCACCTATGCTGTGTGATGAGATGAATTTACGGTCAGTTGTAAAGTTTTTTCTTGACTTCATAAAACGATAATGTTATACTGAATTCTAAGTGAGTTTGTATTTCAATTATACGAAAATCAAACTAAGAAAAAACTAAAGGATAATGAACTGGGTATCTGTAACCAGTATCGAATTCGTTAAAGGCTTGATGACCTAATGAAAAAAATAAAGTTTCTCAACACGTATGTGAATAATGTAACGATGAACGAAACTGTTTTGGAAATTGAAAAGCTTGTTCTTAATCGAAAGAAATCATATATTGTTGCTGTTAATGTAGATGTTGTCGTGAAAATTGAGAATGACCAAAAACTGAAAAAAGTGACAGATGAAGCGGATATGGTTTTGATTGACGGTAAACCTTTGATATGGATTTCAAAATGGTATAAAAGACCTATAAAAGAAAAAGTTTCAGGTTCTGATTTGATACCTGTTTTATGTAGTTATGCCGCTAAGAAAGGTTACTCCATATTTATCATTGGAGGTAAGGACGGGGTAGCTGAAAAAGCTAAACAAAATCTCAAAATGGAATTTGATGGGATAAATGTTGTTGGTACGTATTCACCACCTTTTGGCTTTGAAAATAACAATAACGAGTTGCTGAGAATAAACAACATTATAACAGAGAAACATCCTGATATATTGGTTGCTTGCTTTGGCTGTCCTAAGCAGGAAAAATGGATATACGATAATTATAAAAAATATGATGCTGTTGTGTCGATATGTGCCGGAGCGACTGTCGATTTTCTTGCTGGAAATGTCAAACGATCACCAAAATGGATGTCTGACAATGGTTTTGAATGGCTGTACAGATTTTTTCAGGAGCCTAAAAGGTTGTTTAAACGATATTTTGTGGATGACTTGAAAATAATAAAGCTTATATTCAAATACAGACTGTTTTGACTAAATAAAATTAACTCTCCGTTGGTTAGTGAAGTGACAACGGAGAGTTAATTTGTTTTTTTGTAAATTTTTGTCCGGTTTCATACTTGTGTGTGTAGTACAGCGGAGATCCACACAAGATGTATGAAAATCGGTGAGGCAGGGGAGAGTATTAATGAATGGTATTTGAATCACTGATAATGACTAAGCAGCAGATTCTTTTTTTAACACCAGTTCCCCGAGATGATTTGCCCAATGTTCGGTATATAAATCATAGTATGAAACGGATTTTTCACGGCGCATTTTTTTGAAAAAAGGCAGACCGCACCAAATTATTGACGGAAGACCGATAACTATAAGATAAAGCGGTCCGAGAATAAGTGATTGTATAGTGTGACCGAATTCATGAACAGCGATTTTTTCGGAAAAGCCATCTTTATGATTATCGGAAACAAAAATAAACAGTCCGAGTGATACGCCGCCTATATCGCTACGCTCAGTGCAGATACTTCCGTGATAAAAATAGTGTTTGCACCTGATGGAGTATATGAAATAAAATATGCCGAGCAATGTTTGAAATGCTCCCCAGGTGCATTGCAGTATAACATATATGGCGTAAGAGAATGTTTTTAGCATCAGTCAAGAAAATCTTTCAGCTTTTTGTTTCTGCTTGGGTGACGGAGTTTGCGCAAAGCCTTCGCTTCTATCTGGCGGATACGTTCTCTTGTTACATTGAATTCCTCTCCGACTTCTTCAAGGGTTCTTGCTCTTCCGTCATCAAGACCGAAACGCAGACGAAGAACTTTAGCTTCTCTTGGAGTAAGAGTTTCAAGTACATCGAAAATCTGTTCACGAAGAAGTGTTGTAGAGGCGGCATCCTGTGGAGCGGGAGCATCCTCATCGGGAATAAAGTCACCAAGATGACTGTCTTCTTCTTCGCCGATAGGAGTTTCGAGTGACACAGGTTCTTGAGATACACGCATTATTTCGCTTACTTTATCAACAGACATTCCGAGCAGGTCTGCTATTTCATCGGCTGACGGTTCATGTCCTGTCATATGAAGAAGCTGGCTTGAAGCTTTTTTTACCTTGTTTATGGTCTCGACCATATGCACAGGTATACGTATAGTTCTTGCCTGATCTGCAATTGCACGGGTTATTGCCTGACGAATCCACCATGTAGCATATGTTGAAAATTTAAAGCCTTTGGCATGATCGAATTTGTCAACAGCTTTGATAAGTCCGAGATTGCCTTCCTGAATAAGGTCAAGGAATTGCATACCTCTTCCAAGATAACGCTTTGCGATACTGACAACAAGACGAAGGTTTGCTTCTGACAATCTTCGTTTTGCCTCTTCATCACCATTTGAGATACGGATTGCAAGCTCCATTTCCTCATCATTAGTGAGCAGAGGAACCATACCTATTTCTTTAAGATAGATTTTTACCGGATCATCAATAGATATATTGTCGGAATAATCTTCTGATTCTTCTACGCCGTTTTCGTCATAGGTGACGTTTGCAAGCTCACTGTCATCGAGAATTATTTCTTCAAGATTTTCAACGATTTCGATACCGTTTGTCTCCAGAGAATCATAGAATTTTTCCATCTGCTCGGCATCAATATCCATTTCACCTATAGCGTCAAGAATATCCTTGTTGCTGAGACGACCCTTCGCCTTTCCGAGTTGTGTAAGCTCTTTCAGTACATTGTTTTTTTCCGGTAATTGTGAATTATTTACCATTATTAATCCCCCTTAACCTTTTTCCCTTAGTTTCCTAAATGTTTCATAGCATCCTTTTCAAGCTGTTTTACTTTTTCAGCAGTTATTCCGAGAATTTTCGCAATCTCCTCAGTTTCCATCGCATGCTCGAATCCTATGCCGTAACGCATTGTTATGACTTTAGACTCAAGCGCCGGCAGTGCAGCAATAAGGTCTGCTACTTGTCGTGAAAGTTGTTTTTCCGCATCGCTTGGTACTTCTTTAGTATCACCATTTGATTCCGGTTGATTTTCGGATTCAGGTTTTTTATTTAGCTCAGCAAGGACATCACGAACTGCCGAAATACGTTCTTCCGGTATTTTCAGCAGTTCGGAAAGTTCACTTTCAGTAGGTTCTCTGCCGTTTTCATCAAAAAAGCGTTTCTTCTCGCTGAGATAATCTGATGCATCTTTTGCAAGAATTGCCGGTATTTTTTGCGGTAATTCTTCTTCATCAACAAGAGTGAGAAGATATCTGAGTACACGGAAAGCAGCATAAGCATAAAAACTTACGTTCAGTTCGTAATTAAAATCAGCGGCTGCCGACATGAGTTCTATATTGCCTTCCTGTACGATATCAAGATACAGCATATTTTTTCCGGCGAGCGGATAGGCGAGTGCGGCAGGTATGAATAATGCGCTTTCTATGAGTTCTTCTATTTTGTTTTCTTCCCCGTCTGCAATATCAAAAATGATATCACGTTCTTCATCTGGGGAAAGCGGTTCAGTCTGTGCAAGATCGCTGAAATACAGTCGGAGTGGGTCTTCATTTCTCGACTGTTCTGAACAGTTTTCTTTTTCAATGTCAAATTGGCGAAGTGATTTTCGCATTTCGCGGAGACGGTCTTTTTTTGGTAAGAATTTTTCGTCCGGTACAATATCAATATTTTGATTTCGCAGGTCTTTAAGAAGATCAATGAAATCATTTTCATCGAATTCCTGAAACTGTGCAAGACGGCTGATACTTTCCAAAGACAAAGTTCCGTTCTGTGCGGCAACGGTTGACAGAAAATCAATATACGCCGCCGGTGATGTTATTTGTTCTTCATTTTCTCTTTTTATTTCCGACATGGTGTCCTCGCTTATTTCAATTTTTTACTTCTGCTGGGGTGGCGAAGTTTTCTGAGAGCTTTTGCTTCGATCTGACGAATACGCTCTCTTGTTACTTCAAATTCGTCTCCGACTTCTTCAAGTGTTCTGGGTCTGCCGTCATCAAGACCGAAACGCAGACGAATTACTTTTTCTTCTCTTGGTGTAAGTGTTGAGAGTACTGAATTTAGCTGTTCCTTCAAAAGAGCCTGTGCTGCTGCTTCCTGTGGAGTAAGTGCTGATTCATCGGGGATGAAATCGCCAAGATGACTGTCCTCTTCCTCGCCGATAGGTGTTTCAAGAGATACCGGTTCTTGTGATGCACGTATTGCCTCACGAACCTTTTCAATCGGGGTGTTGATATATTCGGCTATTTCCTCAATCGTAGGCTCTCTGCCGTTTTCGTGCAGAAGTTGGCTGGAAGCTTTCTTTATTTTGTTTATTGTTTCGCCCATGTGTACTGGTATACGTATAGTTCTTGCCTGATCTGCAATTGCACGGGTTATTGCTTGACGAATCCACCATGTAGCATAAGTTGAGAATTTGAATCCCTTAGTGTGGTCAAATTTTTCCACAGCTTTCATAAGTCCGAGGTTTCCTTCCTGAATCAGGTCAAGAAACTGCATACCTCTTCCAAGATAACGCTTTGCAATACTTACTACAAGACGTAGATTTGCTTCAACAAGACGCTGACTGGCATCGTCATTGCCTTCAAGTATACGCTGTGCAAGCTCTGATTCTTCATCAGGTGTAAGCAAGGGTACACGACCTATATCTTTAAGATATATTCTTACGGGATCATCAGTTGAAACTACAGAATCGGAAACGCTGCTGTCGCTGTTTTCGTCCTCTGTTATTTCAGCAAGGTCACTGTCATTGATTATAAGATCGTCCATGGTTTCAACGATTTCTACGCCGCTTGATTCCAGCGTGTCATAGAAACGTTCCATTGTCTCAGGATCAATATCCATTTCGCCGGTTGCGTCAAAAATTTCCTTGCTGGTAATCTGTCCTTTGCTCTTACACATTTCGATAAGATCGTTGAGGGCATTTTTCTTTTCTGGCTGCTGGTTACTCATAAAAAATCCTCCTTGTTATTGTTTATTTTCCGTTGTTTTTATTATTTTATCAGGACAACAGTATGAATAATATTGGTTATGCAGACTGTGCCTGTAAAACGGTTATTGTTTTTTCATCTTCATTTTTCTGAGCTGTTCCATTATAGAGTCATTATCGGCAGATGCGATCTGTTCGGGTGTCATGCGTTCGGACTCTTCGTAAAGAATATCAGTATATATTTTTGCAGCAGAATAAGGATCATCTTCACGTTGGTGCGAAATCAACATTTTAGCTATTCGTCCTATTTCATCGAGCGAAAAGTCGCCTGAAATATCTGACATAGTAATTCCTTTGTCGTTTTTTATTCTTTCGCAGAGTATCGTGTATATATTGCGGTTAAATGTTGTAACAAACTTATCAGTAGGAAATTCCTCGGCAATTTTTTTTGCAGTATCAGGATTCAGTATCATCAATGCAATGAGTGCTTCCTCTGCATTTGCAGCACGAAGATTCAGATGCTTCTCTTTATTTAGTGTGTCTTTTACTGCACTGAAATCTATTTCGACTTGCCTTTGCATTTCGATTCTTTTCTTTTTCATGCGTTTACCGGCAGCTTTGTCAGCGATGCTTTTGAGTGCGGATTTCTGGACATCTAACTCGTTGGAGAGTTTTGTAAGATACACATCTTGAGTAACAGGATTATCCAACTCGGAAATAAGTTCAGCAGCGTTTGTCAGATACTGTACACGTTGATCGTTGTTCTCAAGATCAAGCCCTTCACGCATTTTATTAAGTCGGTATTCTATATCATTTCCGGATTTTTCAAGGAGTCTTCTGAACAAAGATACGCCTTTGTCGCCATGTGATTTCATAAACTCATCCGGATCTTTTCCGTCAGGAACAGTCAGAATACGTATATTGAGACCTGTTGAACGCAAAATACCGATTGCTCTTTGAGTTGCTTTCTGACCGGCTTCATCAGAGTCATAACAGATGACTACATCCTCACAATAGCGTTTTATCATCATTGCCTGTTCATTAGTCAAGGCAGTTCCAAGCGTAGCAACAGCATTTTCAAAACCTGCCTGATGAAGTGAAATAACATCCATATACCCCTCTACAAGTATAAGAGTACCGTTTGCATGATTTTTTGCTGTGTTCAATCCAAAAAGATTGCGGCTCTTGTTAAATACAGGAGTATCTGATGTGTTGAGATATTTTGGCTTGATATCAGACATTATTCTTCCGCCAAAAGCGATAACTCTTCCGCTCAGGTCGAAAATAGGGAACATTACCCTGTCAGAAAAGCGGTCAAACGGATAACCGTTTCGTGACTGGTTTGCAAGGTTTGCTGTAATAAGTTCGTTATCAGAAAAACCCTTGCTTTTAAGATGATTGACAAGGGCAAATCTATTGTTTGGTGAGTAGCCAAGACCGAATTTGCGTATCATTGTTTCGCTGATCTGTCTCTTTTTTAAATATTCAAGAGCATTTTTTCCATCAGGTGAATAAAGCTGTTTGAAGTAAAATCTGCCGGCTTCTTTATTAGCTTCATAAATCCGGCTTTTAATACTCATCAATCCTTGGTCATATCCTTTATTTTCCGGAATTGTCATACCGGCTCTGGATGCAAGTTTACGTAAAGCTTCCATGTAATCGAGGTTTTCTATTTTACGTAAAAATGTTATAACATCTCCTCCGGCACCGCATCCGAAACAATAAAAGAATCCGTTTTCTCTTGAAACGCTGAAAGAAGGGGAACGGTCATTATGAAATGGACATACTCCCATAAGAGTTCTCCCGGATCGTTTTAGTGTAACGTAATCAGAAATAACATCCGCAATATCAGTTCTTGATTTAAGTTCCTGAACAAAATCTTCAGGTATCGACATTTTTACTTGTCACTTCCTTTTGCTGATTAAAATATGCGATTATTTTAAGCCGGCAGCAAGCTCAAATTCGGTAACAGACATATTTGCTCTTGCGGCAGCATCTTTCAATGAGATAATTCCATCTTTGAAAAGTTGTGCTAACGTTGTAAGAATTCCTTCAATCTTGCCTTTTGCTTCTCCTTCGGCTAAAGCTTCTTCTCTTGTTTCTCTTACAAGATATTCTCTTGCTTCTTCTGCGTTGTATTCTATGTTAAGCATATCCACTACCTCATTTCCGTAGTATTCAAGGTATTTTTTTTAAATATCATTTTCAAGACAGTTGCTTATTGCCCTAACTACATCACCATTGTATTCACGTATTTTGTCGATAAGATAAGAGTAATCGTGCAGGGGGTTACACTCCATGAGTTCGCATTGCTTAACGATATCCGACCCAGGAACGGGGTATAAATAAATTTTTGAATTGTTCTATGGCAAATCTGTCTGTCATGCCGGCAAGATAATCAATTACTGCTCGTTCTGTTCCCTCGCTGTTAATAGTCATTCGGTTTTCGTCAGGCAGTTTATCAGGGTGGTGTATGAAGTAACCGTATAAAAATTCCATAAGATCAGGTACTTTTTTTTCTTCACGTTTTGCGTAATCGTTTGAGTAGACGCAAGCAAACATAAAAGTATGAAGTTTATCAAAAGCATTCTGTATATTGTACTCCATTTTCAGAATTCCGTCTGTAGAATTTTCGATAAGAGACATAACCAAAGTATTGATACGCTGAGAAGTGTTGGTTCCGAGTGTATTTACAACATCGTGTGGGAGTGCACGTTCAGAAATCACTCCGGCACGAACAGCATCGTCTATGTCATGATTTATGTAAGCTATGCGGTCTGCGACACGAACTATTTTGCCCTCAAGAGTATCGGCTTGTTTTCCGGTTGTATGACAAAGAATACCGTTTCTTGTTTCGTATGCAAGGTTAAGACCACAACCGTTTTTTTCAAGTTTATCGACAACTCTAAGACTTTGCTCATAGTGGCGGAATCCGTTTGGAGAGAGCAAATTAAGTGCACGTTCTCCGGCATGACCGAAAGGAGTATGCCCGAGATCATGAGAAAGTGAAATTGCTTCTGTGAGGTCTTCATTCAAGCGCATGGCACGGGCGATAGTTCTTGCAATCTGAGACACTTCAAGTGTATGAGTAAGGCGTGTGCGATAATGATCGCCTTCCGGAGAGAGAAAAACCTGAGTTTTGTGTTTAAGACGGCGGAATGATTTACAGTGTATTATTCTGTCACGGTCACGCTGAAAGTCTGTTCTGACCGGACATTTTTCTTCCGGATACTTACGTCCCTGAGTTTTGGACGAGAGGCAGGCATAGGGAGAAAAAAACAGGCTTTCCAGTTCTTCTGTCTTTTCACGGATATTCATTGATACACCTCCGGTTCATAATAATCCTTTGTAGATAATATACGCAGAAAAACTAAAAATACCTTTTATTATTTTATAAATTTTTGAAAATATTTGTCTGATTCAAGAAAACTCATTTATTTTTGAAAAATTTCTCGCCGATTATTTCAGATTCTACACTGCCACAGGTTGTGTCGGCAAGTTGTTTCTGAAAAGCGGAATAATTTTGTTGTGAAATATGGAAAGTGATAGTAACATCCTGTGAGAAATCCGTATCGTCAATAACACCGCCATTTGCAGGGATAAGTCCGGCAATTTTTCCGTAGCGGCTATAATCACATGATACCATACATATAAGACAGGTTTTCATTGTAATGATATTTCCGGCATCGAGAGCAAGTTTTGCAGACTTGGTATATGCTCTTACCAATCCGCCGGCACCAAGCAGAATTCCGCCGAAATATCGGGTGACTACGACGACAGCATTAGTTACTTCTGACTTTATGAGAACATCCAATACAGGAACACCGGCTGTACCGTGAGGTTCGCCGTCATCACTGCATCGTCTGATGTTTCCTTCACGTATAACGTATGCGTATACGTTGTGTTTAGCATCCCAGTGTTGTTTTTTCTTTTTTTCGATAAAATCGAGTGCGTCCTGTTCCGTAGAGACAGGTTTTATATATCCTATAAATCTTGAGCGCTGTTCGGTAAATTCATCCTGAGATTCAATTTCGACTGTATTATAACTTTGTTCCATAGTTTATTCCTTTCGGGTAGAAAAAGGCGGCACATCAAAATGTACCGCCGAAACCGTTTTTGAATTATTTCTTAATGCCGTAACGCTTATTGAATCTGTCAGCACGTCCGCCAATATCGACAAATTTCTGTCTGCCGGTAAAGAACGGGTGGCACTTGGAACATATTTCAACACGGATATCTTTTTTCGTCGAGCCTGTCTCAATTACATTACCGCAAGCACAGGTAATGGTAGTCTGAGCGTAATTCGGATGAATATTCTCCTTCACTTGAGTTCACCTCTTTCAGCATCTGTATGAGTAACAAACGGATTATAACATATTATCAGAAAAAATGCAAGAGTTTTCACGATTTTTTTAAAAATTATTGGAAGACGCTTCTGGATTTTCATCTTTATGATTATTTTAATCAAAATATTCAATAAAGAGAAAAAAATATGTAATATATGCTAAAAATTGGTTGAAGTATGTTTCGGAAAGTGATATAATACGGTTAAGGTGTTTTGTTGCATTTATGTGCAATATTGAGCCGCAAATATTATACAAAGAGGGGGAAAATTTGATGCTTAAAGATTTTGAACGCAAAAAACGTGAGGACAAGGAAACATTGAGTGCAGAGATAAAGGAACTTGAACTGAAATTGCTTGGTCAGCAACAGTTGCTGCGTGATGCGGGGCTTCCTGTGGTCGTTCTGATAGAAGGTTGGGCGGCAGCAGGAAAGGGCAGTCTTATCAAGGAACTTATAAGTGAGATTGACCCACGTTTCTACAATGTGGTTTCGCCAGTAGTATTGCCTGAGTCAGAGGAGAGATATCCTTTCCTGTATCAGTATGACAAGGCTATTCCGGAAAACGGAAAAATTACATTTCTTGATTCCGGCTGGATGGAAAATGTTGTTCGTAAGTTTCTTCGTCACGAAATAACTAAGGATGAATACCGCCGCCGTATGCGTCAGGTAAATGAATTTGAGCGTCAGCTTCGTGACGGAGGATATCTGTTGTTGAAAATTTTCCTCCACATAAGCAAGGACGAGCAGTTTGAGAGATTAAGAACACTTGCGGAAGCACCCGAAACAGAGTGGCGTGTTACTCGTGAAGATTTATGGCAGCATAAGGAATATAAGCGCTTTACAGAAGCATATGACGAATTTATGGAAAAGACAGGGGATACAATATCCTGGCATATACTTGATGGAAGCCGCAGAAAAACAGCTGTAAGAGACTCTTTTAAACTGCTTGTACAGAAAATAGATCAGGGACTTCAGGACGGTCGTTATGTGGGTGAGCCGTTTGAAGAAGAGTTTCCGCTGAAAGAAATGCAGAAATTGGCGGATGTTGATCTTTCGCCAAGTATAGAGGATGAGGAGTACAAGAAAGAGCTGAAAAAATTACAAATTCGTCTCAGTGAACTTCATAATATCATATATCGAAAGAAAATTCCTGTTATTCTGTGCTATGAAGGCTGGGACGCTGCCGGAAAGGGCGGAAATATCAGACGTGTTGCATATCCGCTTGACCCAAGAGGATTTGATGTGCATCCTATCGCATCGCCTCTTCCGAATGAGCGTAACAAACACTATTTATGGCGATTTTGGACACGCCTTCCGAGAACGGGTCATATTGCGATATTTGACAGAACATGGTACGGACGTGTAATGGTTGAACGTCTTGAAGGTTTTTGTTCTGAAAAAGACTGGAAGCGAGCTTATAACGAAATCAACGAATTTGAGCGTATGCTGACAGATTGGGGAGCAGTAGTGCTTAAATTCTGGATTCATATAGATCCGGATGTTCAGCTTGCAAGATTTACGGAACGTGAGAATACTCCCGAAAAACAGTGGAAGATCACAGAAGAAGACTGGCGTAATAGAGAAAAATGGGATGATTATGAAATAGTGGTAAATGAAATGCTGCAAAAAACCAGTACTAAAAATGCGCCATGGTACATAATCGAATCGAATGATAAAAAATACGCCCGAATAAGAACGCTCAAGATAATTATAAAGGCACTTGAAAAAGCCTGTGAGCGTCATTTCCGTCAGATGATGGACTGATACTATTAACTTGTGTGCAGAGTTTACGTTTTTATGATGACAGCCCTGTCAAGACCTTGAATATCTTTCATAACAGTTATATCTGAGATGTTTTTTCTGCGAAATATATTGCAGACATCAGAAGCTTGTTCTTCGCCTATTTCGAGCGAAATAGTGCCGCCTTTTCTGAGTTTTGGCAGCCATTTCTCAGCTATACAGCGGTAAAAAATGAGACCGTCTAAACCACCGTCAAGCGCTGAGAATGGTTCGTGCTGTATTTCTTTTTGCAGCGTGGGAATTATATCTGTTCTTATATATGGGGGGTTGGAGATAACAACATCGAAATATCCGTCCGGAAAATTTTCGTGACATAGGAATATATTACCGTGAATAAGCTTAATCTTATCCGCATGGTTCATTTCTTTGTTTTTCTGCAAATATGGGAAAGCATCTGCGGAAAGTTCAACAGCACTGATAACAGCATCGGGATATTTTTTTGCAAGAGCTATGGCAATTGCACCACTGCCGCTGCAAAGGTCGGCAATAACAGGTGATTGAATGTGCATTTTGTCAATCTGTTCCATACAGCCACGAACACAAACTTCTGTGTCGTCACGTGGGATGAGTACACCTTCGCCTACAAATAATTCGTTATCCATGAAAGTCCAGCTTTGCAGCAAATACTGGAGAGGATATCCTTCTGCCCGTTTGCTTACTGATTGCAGAAACTCTTTTTCTTTGTCAATATCCGCTGTTTCGTTACGGTGTGCAAGATAATCAAGTCGTTTCATGCCGAAAATTTTTTCGATCAGACAGGTCAAATCATAGTCAGAATAATCGCAGCCGCTGTCCGTGAGAACAGCGACTGCTTTTTTATATAATTCAAGGTAAGTCATTTTATAATATCCTCTCCGTTTTCCGGAATAACATCTTTCATAGCCTGAATAGCCACTTCGATCATAGAATCTTCAGGTTCTTTTGTTGTGATATGCTGCATCCATATTCCGGGTGCGGCAATTATTCTTGTCACAACATTATCATGTTTTCCGCAGAATTTTATCAGTTCGTATCCTATTCCCACAGTTATCGGCAAAAGAAGGATCTTCACTACAGGGCGGAGTATTGCATCTGTTATTGGTATCAGCATACCGATGATAATTCCTACGATAAGCATGAGTATAAGGAAACTTGTTCCGCAGCGTGGGTGAAAACGTATTTGTTTTCTTACGTTTTCAACATTAAGTTCAAGACCGTGTTCGTAGCAAAAAATAGTTTTATGTTCTGCGCCGTGGTATTGAAAAACTCTTTTCATATCTTTCTGTAATGAACACAGAGCCATATAGACCAGAAAAAGTATGATACGTATAATACCCTCAAAAGCCGAGCGCCATATAATAGCATCATTGAGGAAGGGAAAAGCACCGGCTGCGAGATTGAAAAGCCATGTCGGAACGAAAAAGAAAACAGCTACACTAAAGACGACTGCAAGTATGGTGGAAATCGTCATTATAATGCTTATGATATTGTCGCCGAAATGTTTGTCAAGCCATTCATCGAGTTTTGAAGGCGGTTCAAATGACTCTTCTTCGCCTTCCATAGCCTTATCAGCCGAAAGCATGAGAGCTTTTTCGCCTGTTACGAGGGAGTCTATCATGTTCACGACTCCCCGTATTATCGGCAAATTCAGAATTTTGTATTTTTTGGTCCAGTCGAGGGGATGTATTTCTTCCATTTCGATTGTACCGTCAGATTTTCTGACAGCCACAGTTGTTTTATGCGGTCCACGCATCATAATACCTTCCATAAGCGCCTGACCGCCTATGGATGTGACAATTTGTGTTTTTTCCCTTTTCATAAAATCGCCTTTCTTTTGAGAAGTGTGCTTCCGGATGTTGTATGCTGTCAGACAGCGGATTCGTCGGCGTTTTCATCTTCGGAACGTTCGGGAACGACAGGGAGAGTTATCGAGACAGTAGTTCCAACTCCTTCTGTACTGTCAATGTCAAGTTCACCATTATGCAGACGGACAATTTCATCGGCGACTGCAAGTCCGATTCCTGAACCACGAACTGTCTGATTAGCCTTATAGAATTTTTGTTTTACCTTTGGCAGATCGGCAGCCGGTATTCCGCAGCCGTTGTCAGCTACAGTTATGATTATCTTATCTGCGACGAGTTCCACAGTAATATTAACAACGCCGTCGGAAGATGAGTACTTGAGGGCATTGTCGATTATGTTTATAAATACCTGACGCAAACGGTTTCTGTCGCCTATGACAACAGGGAGAATATCGGGAGATTCATAGGTTATGTGTTTGTTTTCCTTTGAAGCTCTTTCTTTCTGCATATATATAGACTCGTCAAGTTCTGCTAAGATATCGACCTTATCCATGATAAGCACCATTCTGTCCTGCTGGATACGTGAAAAGTCAAGGACTTCTTCAACGATACCGCCAAGACGTTCGGTTTCCTTGATAATTATTCCCATACCTTTTTCAAGTGTTGCTTTATCATTAAAGCCGTCCATCTGCATAGTTTCCGCCCAGCCTTTTATAGCAGTAAGCGGTGTACGAAGTTCGTGCGAGACGGAAGAAATAAAATCGTTTTTGAGTTTGTCAGCAGTTCCAAGTTCGCCAGCCATATAGTTTATCGTGTCGCAAAGATCACCTATTTCGTCGTCGTAAAATTTGTTTATACGGGCGTTGAAATCTCCACGGGCAATTTTCTTTGCTATCTCGCTTATATCACGCACAGGGCGTACTATTGACCTGAGAAAATATGTGCTTGATACGAAGATGAAAAACATTATCATGATACCCACAAGACAGACAAGTGATATTGCTATGAAAATCTTGCGGTCTGCTTCCTCAAGAGAAACGACATATCGTATTGCACCTATATTGTTGCCGTAATTGTCGGTTATGATTTTTGTCAATGCCATTATCTTTTCGCCGGAGCTGTTTTTTCCGTGCCAGTCAGCACGATTGTCTGCGCTTTTCAGTGCCGCATCATAATCAGGTATAGTTTGTCCTTTATCGGGAGTAAAGCCTGTTGAATTGAGCGTAGGTTCGCCGCTGCTGTTTATAACTACAAGTTCCATCATTTCCTTATCAGGAAAAGCAGCGACATAGTTTCTTGCAGTTTCGCTGAAATTATCGGTGTGGCTGCCAAATACGGTCGTAAGTTCGCCTGATCTTACAACAAGTGTCTGACGTATACCGTTGTAATACAGATTCTGTACAACAAAGGAAAAGGCTATTATCAGAACACATAATATCATGAGAATTACGCCGAAAGTATTCAGTACCCATCGTTTGGTAATGCCCTTCAATATTCACTCCTCATTTCTGTAAATTCAGATATCAGCTTTCCCATTTATAGCCAAGTCCCCAGACGGTGACAATGAATTTCGGAGAAGAGGGAGTATCTTCGATTTTCATACGCAGACGGCGTATATTAACATCAACGATTTTTTCTTCGCCGACATACTGATCTCCCCATACATACTTGAGAATGTCGCTTCTGTCGAGCGGTGTTCCGGGATTTGAAAAGAAGTATTCCATTATCTGAAACTCGACCTGAGTAAGTTCTATGAGTTTGCCGTTTTTCTTGAGTGAGTGATTTTTGAGATTCAGAGTAAAGTTTCCGGAACGTATTTCCTCTTTGAAATTATTTTCGCTGCGCATTTCCGCTATAGCTATTCTTCTGTAAAGTGCGTCTACTCTTGCGACAAGTTCCATCGGGCTGAAAGGTTTTGTAACATAGTCATCTGCGCCGTGCATCAGTCCGGAAACCTTGTCCATTTCCTGAGTTTTTGCTGTAAGCATTATAATTCCGAGGTTGCCGTTGCGTTTTCTGAGTTCCTTGCATACGCTAAGTCCGTCAAGTTCAGGCATCATTATATCGAGTACGGCAATATCAAAATCTCCGTTTGCTTCATCGTATTTTTGCAGTGCAACGGCACCGTTTTCAGCTTCGGTGACATTATAACCGGCTCTTTGCAGATTTATTACGACAAAATCACGGATAACTGTTTCGTCTTCTGCAACAAGTATGTTTTTCATTATTAAGACCCCATTTCTTTTATGATATTAATTTGACAGCTTTTTCTATTTCCTGTCTGCTGAGATAAAGATTTTTTTCTGTTCCGGAAGGATAATTCTGTGCTGCGATAATATAATCCTTGCCTTTATTTGAAGAGTTTTTAAGTAGAAGATAGTTGTCTCTGTTTATATTATTCCATTCGTTACTGTTAAAACGGCATATAGTAAGCAGTTTGATACCGAGAGAAGAATTGACTTTATCCCATATGTAGAAATCAATTCGGCGGTTTTCGGCATCGCTTATTGCTGTCACATTTCCATTCCATTTTTCCGGCATAATGAAGTAATAGCCGTCCGTGTAATTCATAACAGTGTTGAATTTTGTATGTAAAGAACCGTCCGATGTATCTATCTGTCGCCATGATATCATACTGCATACACGGTCGGCAGCAGTATCAGTCGGTGCAGCCATTTGTGATACGACGGGGATATCTATGATTCCGTCATTGTCAATATCACGGCAGGTTATAACATCTTTTCGGGTTGTTACATTTGATGATACGCCGGCATCATTTTCTGTAAGCAGGGGATTCGCAATAGTTTGGGTTTCTGCATCATAGTAAAGTACTTGTGTAGTAAGCAGACCACCGGATTTTTCTCCGTCAATAATAATGCCCTTTGAATTCTTTTCGATTTGTCCGCAGGCAACGTTGACAAATGAAGTTACTTCCGAGTCAAGTTCGAGTGCAAACTTTCCGATAGGTTTTTTCTCCTGTTCGGAGTACTGTAACAGTTTTGCACCGGAGGGTGACTGATTATTTCTGAGGGATAACAATATAATATCATTTAGTTTATTACCGGTGATATCAGATATTATCATATCGGTATAAGTTTCGTCTATTTTCATTTCACGAACGCTTTCATCTTCGAAAGAGTAGGCGGAAAGGCTGTTCATACCGGAATTGTAGTTGCTCCAACCGACAAGTATTTCTTCTTCGCCATCGTTGTTTATATCATTGAGAATAACTCTGTCAACACCTGTGCCGGAATTTTTGAAACTTCCGAGACTTACCCACCCGTCTGCCTCGTGAGCGATAACGGATATATTCATCTGAGAATCACTTTCCGTAGAATAAAGTGCAACAGCATATTCTTTATTTTTTCCGCCGGTCTCAAAAAGTGTAACAGCGGAACGGTACTGACCTTTTTGCGGATATTTGAGGGTATAGTTTCCGCTTGCTTGTTCTTTGATGATATTTTGTATTTCTGCCTTATCGCCAGTCGCACGGGGCGGACGCAGCAAAGTCTGCTCTCCGAAACTCAAGTCTGTACATCCACTAAAGAGTATCGCAGAAACGACGGCAGCAGCTAATGCTTTTGGAATTTTCAAATTATCACCCCTGTCTTTTTAGCGATGAGAAATTTTATTTTTATGCCTTCATCCGAAAACATTTTTTCATGTTCGGTCATGATGTTAGGCTCATAGCCGGAATTGTGAAGGTCGTATGTTATAAAACTGATGGTAAAGCCACATTCTTTGAAATAATCAATACTTTCTTCAAATAATTCGTCATCATCCGTTTTGAAATGTATTTCGCCGTCATTTTTGAGGAACTTTTTGTATTGATTAAGCTGTCGTGGGTGAGTGAGACGGTGTTTTTTATGTTTTTTACGAGGCCACGGGTTGCAGAAATTTATGTATATTCTGTCTGCAACGACTTCTTTTTCGGAAAAAAGTTCCGATATTTTCTCGATATTGTATGCTGTCAAAAGAATATTATCTGTGGGGACATTTTTTTCTTCGTACATTTTTGATATCTTACGTCTTGCAACGCCGAGCATTTTATATTCGAGGTCAATAGCAAGATAGTTTATTTTAGGGTGCATGACTGCCGCTTGTGCAATAAAACCGCCTTTTCCACAGCCGAGTTCAATATGAAATGGCTGATTTTCGGCGAATTTTTCCATCCAGTGACCACGCACATCTTCCGGATGCTGCAAAAAATAGCTGCATACTTCCAGTTCGGGTTTAGCCCAAGGCTTATTCCTCATTCTCATAAAAAATCCTCTTTCATTTTTTCTTATCCTAATATTATAACAAAGTTGTACGGCAGTATTTTTCTAAAAAAGAAAAAATCGTGTTGACAGGAAATAAAAAATATTTTCAGGATATGCGGCATAATATAGAGCGAGGTGATTGGTTTGAATAATTTCAGCAGCAGACCGCAGCGGCTTCAAATGTGCATAAATCGGGAACTCTACAATTCAGATTTGTATCGGATACTATCACGTTCAGCACCGAATGAGGATGAAAAGAAAGAGATGGAAAACTTTTCGGAAGAATGTCGTGAAACAGCGGAAACATTTATGCAGATATATCGTTCAATGACTGGATATCAGGCAAAGAATGAGCCTGAACCGGTAAAGGAATCGGGTTCATACAGAACAGTACTTCGTTCAAGAATACGAAAGGAAATAGAACTGTCGAAAATGTATCGTTGTGATTATATGAACACCAATGACCACTATCATCTGAAAAGAACTTTTTTTACAGCTTGTCATAATGCGCTTTGCCGTGCCGCAATATTAGGAAGTTTTTGCCAGTAGAAAATGTGATTTGCTTTTATTATAGATGAAACATTACTATATCAATATATGTTTTTGTAGACTTAGTGAAAAAACAGACTGAACCGGAAATCAGTTCAGTCTGCGAATTTTGTAGTATCAGGAATTATTTGAGAACGCTAAGAAGGACACCGGCAGCAACTGCAGAGCCTATAACGCCTGCCACGTTCGGACCCATTGCGTGCATAAGAAGGAAGTTTCCGGGATTTTCTTCCTGACCGACCTTCTGGGAAATTCTTGCTGCCATAGGCACAGCAGACACACCTGCCGAACCGATGAGAGGATTAATTTTTCCGCCTGTAGCTTTGTACATGATTTTTCCGAAGATAACGCCACTTGCGGTAGCAAGGCAGAAAGCAAACAAGCCGAGAGCAACAATACCAAGAGTCTGCCATGTAAGAAATACTTTTCCTGTTGCTGTAGCACCAACAGTTACGCCGAGGAAAATTGTGATAATATTCATGAGTTCATTCTGAGCTGTCTTATTGATTCTGTCAACAACGCCGCTCTCTTTGAAAAGGTTTCCGAGCATGAGCATACCTACAAGAGGAGCAGCATCCGGAAGAAGGAGGGCAACGACAACAACTACTATTATCGGGAAGAGAATTCTTTCAAGTTTTGATACCGGACGAAGCTGTCCCATAACGACAGAACGTTCTTTTTTTGTTGTTAAAGCTCTCATGATAGGCGGCTGAATTATTGGAACAAGAGCCATATAAGAGTATGCTGCGACTGCAATAGGACCAAGTAGTTCAGGTGCAAGTTTTGTTGTAACAAAAATAGCTGTAGGACCATCAGCACCGCCGATGATAGCGATAGAACCGGCTTGGGATGCCGTAAAGCCCATATCAGGTGCAACATAACCGATAGCGGTTGCAATTATGAATGTAAGGAATATACCTATCTGTGCAGCAGCGCCGAGTATAAAGCTTTTCGGATTTGCAATAAGCGGACCAAAATCTGTCATACAACCTATTCCGAGAAAAATGAGCGGCGGATAAATACCAAGTTTGACACCCATATAGAGATAGTAGAACAAACCGCCGTATTCGGTGTAGTTGTAGTAAGTTTCACCGTTTAGTATCGTTGTTGTATAAGAGGCAGGATTCACGCCTTTTGCGAGAATTTCTGCTTCAGTAAGCATTTGAGTTGTCGGCATTCCCATTATTTCAGGGAACAAATTCACGAGACACATACCAAATGCTATTGGCAGCAAAAGCAGCGGTTCAAACTGTTTCTTGATTGCAAGGTACATCAGACAAAATGAAACCGCAACCATTATGTAGTTTTCCCACGACAGCTTTGCAAATCCGGAAGATTCTATCAATTGGCATATTATCTTCCATAGCTGTTGTAATATTTCCATTGTTTACATCCTTTCTCAATGATGATTTTGTCAAAATGGTTTTGTATTTTCAAGAACACCTGCCCTTGCCCATGCAGAACGTGATGAACGTGACTTTTTGACAGCTTTGATTTTGTGCGTTTTTTCGCCGTAAACTGCATCTACTGCCGCAGCAATTACAGCAATAATCTCTCCGGGAATTTCATCGTCATTTTCTTCCGGTTCGGGAACAGTTTTAGTCGGAGTTGGTTCAATCACTTCGATTTTCACGACTTTTTTTCTTTCCTTTTTCTTTTCACCTGCTTTTTGTACAGAAGTGACTATTTTACTGTACAATGTAACGATAATTATCAGCAGGATCAGCACCGTAAAGACAACAATAAAACCGGCAAGAAGCAATATCCATGCCTGCGTCATATTATCCATATTTTTTCCTCCAATCTTTTTTCGGTGGATTTATATTTTGCGCAAAATTACGCATTTGGTTATATTATATCTTAATCACCGAAAATTTTCAATCCATATTTTTTATTTTTCTGAAATTCTTTCATAATAATTCTGTTTTGCTTGAAAAAAAATTGTAAGAGTAATATAATTAAAACAAGGACGGTGAGATAATGGATCAGGAAAAAAATACTGCCAGAAATTACAAAGATACAGTATTTTCAAGTTTGTTCTA
>CACXGC010000084.1 GCA_902767155.1 uncultured Ruminococcus sp.
AGGATAATTTCGGTATCAGAGTAAAACTTACAGTGCCCGACGGCGTTACACTCAGCAACTACATTTCAACAGACGGTTGGAGTGTTTCGGGTAATGTATATACAAAAGACTTCTCTCAGAAACTTAATGACTTACTCGAAATAAACGGACTCCCGTTTGATACACAGTATGAGGTTGAGCAGATAAGCACAGGCGCAGATTATTCTCAGCACGGAGATACAATCTATACTACCGGTAAGAGAAATGATGCCGGAGATGCTACTTTGCTGAAAACTTCGTCAATAGGTATCTACAAGATAGACCATGAAACCGTTCCGACAACAGCTCCGGCTGATTTGGTAGTTATCAAGAATATACTTCCGGTTGTGATAGTTATGCCGACAACAGGTGCAGCAGCTCCGGCAGCAGCATTGTACTTCGGCGGCGGAATGCTGGTAGTTGCAGCAGGTGTTCTCATGGTAATTCTGAAAAAGAAAGTGATGAAATAATCACTGATTATTACAGGCATTAACACGATGTCCCGAAATGGGGCGTTGTGTGAATGACATAAATTTAGTAATCATTTCAGATTCATAATAACTTGTAAGGGAGGAGTTGTAGTAGAAAAAGCTGAATCGTGACAATGCCGCCGAAAGGTTCCCCGGAAAGGAAGAATACTACAAAAGCGGTGATATGAGCCTTTCTCCCTTTGCGGTGAGCTGGCAGCGGCGGTAAGCTGTCGCAAATGATATACGAAATATATATCCGGCTTGGAAAGTGGGCGGACTTGGGTGGATATATCGGAAATTTCCGCATACAAAACAACAAAAAATATTTTATTTTCATTGGAGGTTTTAACTATGAAAAAGACTTTTAAAAGAGCCGGCGTTGCTGTTCTCTCAATGGCTATGCTGCTTTCAATGGGCGCTATGGGAACAATGAGCGCAAGTGCTGCAAAAGATAACACTACACCTATAACAGTAACTGCTCCTGCATCTGCTGGTGCTGACACCGCTACATACACTATCTACAAGGTATGTGATGCAACTCCTAACGGAGCCGGAACAAGCTATACATACAGCATGGCAACAGGTTTTACTACAGATATCAAGGATATCCTTGACTGCGAAGATACAGCAGCTGCAAAGAAAACTCTTGCTGATAAGCTTGTTGCTGACGCAGCAGACGCAACAGCTGTAGTAACTGTTGACAGCGGCTCAAGCACAACTCTTGTAGCAGGTTACTATCTTGCTGTTATGAACCCGACAGGAACAACAATGACAGCTGCTCCTATTCTCTTCTCTATAGATTCTGAGACTAACGCAGCAGGTATATCACTCAGCACAAAAACAAGTGAAGTAAGCCTCGTTAAAGAGATAACAGCTGTTGACAAGGGCAGCGTTGCAACATCAAAGAAACGTGCAGAAGGCGCAATCGGTGCTGTAGTATCATATCAGGTAAAAGCTACTATTCCTAACTATGCTGAAACAGTAAAGGCTGACGATATCGAATATGCTCTCATAGATATTCCTTCCGCAGGTCTTACAGTTAATACAACTTCTGTTGCACTTGCAACTACAGGTACAGGCTTTGCAGCTGGTGACTATACACTTACTGCAACAGCAAACAGAATCAAGGTTAAATTTGACGGCGCTTATGTAAAGAAAAACGGCGGCAAGAAAGTTACAATGACATATGATGCAACAATCAACGAGAATGCACTTATCTCTACAACTGATGCTGCTCTTGCAAACCCGAACACAGTAAGACTGTACTATGATAACGATTATTACACAGCTTCCAAGACAGGTAATCCTACAGAAAATCCTGACAAGCCAGACGGCACTCCGGACGGCGGCGAACTGACTGAGAAAGAAGACGAAGCAGAAGTTTACACAACAAAGCTTTTGTTCAAGAAACTCTTTAACGGCGACGACACAGCTATCGCAGGCGCTAACTTCACACTTTCAGGTCCGAACGGTTTCTCAGAGACATTTGAAACAACAGCTTCTAAGAACAGCTTTGAGTTCGACGGACTTCAGGCTGGTACATACACCCTCCACGAGAATGCAGCTCCGGGCGGATATGTTCAGAATACAAATGATATCACAATCGGAATAAACAGCAAGATTAACGATGCAACAACAACATATGAGTTTGCTTATACAAATGCTAACTCAAGTGACGGCGTAAGCTTCACAATGAACAACACACCTAAGGGCACACTTCCTGGTACAGGTGGAATGGGTACAGTTCTCTTCACAGTTGGCGGCGCAGCAATCGTTCTTATGGCTGGATTCCTGTTCGTTCTCTACATGAAGAAGAAAGAAACAGAAGAATAATAAAAGGCGTTTTCAGACTTGATTTTATGAGCAAGAATTCGTTGTCTTTGTAGATAGCGTGTAAGAACTCCTTAAATATTTCGGAAAAGTTCGTCCCCGTGCGCTGTGCATGATGCGGCGACAGGGACGGGTTTTCCAAAGACCCCGGTCAATGATGCAAAGATCGTTGGGCGGGGTTTTTGGAAAACAACAATTGAAATGAATCAAGTGTCAGAAAGGGTCATTCCTTTGAATAAAATTCAATCCAAGCATATATTTATTTTCATCGCTATCGGTGTTCTTTATTTTGCCGGTATTTCTGCAATCCTTTATCCGATGATATCGAATGTTTTTTCGCTGAGAAATTCCCGTACAATAATTGCAGATTATGCCGAAGAAGTCAAAGAAATGAATACATCTGATATTGATGAAATAATTGCGAAAGTTACTCAGCATAATCAGAATCTTACAAAACGCATTTACGATGACGGCTTGGAAATGTCTCTTTGTAATGATAAAGGGCTGATGTGCTATGTTGATATTCCGTCAATAGGCGTTTATCTTCCGGTATATTACGGAACTTCCGAAGAGGTTTTAGCAATAGGCTGCGGTCATCTTGAAAATACATCTCTGCCTATAGGCGGCGAATCAACTCACAGTGTAATTTCTGCACATACCGGACTGCCCTCGGCGGATATGTTTACAAAACTCGATCAGGTAAAAATGGGTGAGACTTTTTATATCCATGTGCTTAATCGTGTGCTTGCATATAAGGTCAACAAGATAAAAGTCGTTTATCCGTATAATGTCGAGGAACTTGGCATTGTTGAGGGCAAAGACTATATGACATTGCTGACTTGTACACCGTATGGTATCAATGATAAACGACTGCTCGTTCGTGGTACTCGTATTCCGTATGAACCTGAAAGCAAAAAGCCTGAAACAGAAATTATTCATCAAACAGACAGTTCTGTTGTAGATAAGGGTCTGCAAGAAAAAATAAACAATCAGCTTACAGTTATATATGTTATAGCCGGTGCGGCAGTTGCTCTTTATATTGCGGCATTTTTTTGGATGATCGTTTCTTTAAGAGCAAAAGAAAAAAAGGATGCGGATGAACAGAATGTCAATAGCAAAACAAATTAAACACCGTTTGCCGCTTGTCGGAATTTTTATCTTGCTGCTGATTGGTATAGGTGTATTCATGTACCCGATAATCAGTAACTGGTACGGTGACTATACTGCACATAATGAAATAGCAAACTACGACCGTGTTATCCAAAGCATAGGCAACGATGCTATTATGAAAATGCAGAAACAAGTTGACGATTATAATTCGGCACTTTCAAAGCATGACAGTAAAAAACTCGGCTCAGTCGATTACAATAAACTGATGGCGGTTTCAGACTCTATAGCCTATATAGAAATACCGAAGATAAATGTGTATCTGCCGATATTTCATGGTCTTGGTGATGATGTTCTACAGCGTGGAGTTGGTCACATGGAAGGATCATCTTTTCCTGTAGGGGGAAAATCTACTCACAGTGTACTTGCCGGTCATACCGGACTGCCCTCTGCGAACCTTTTTACAGACCTCGACCAGCTTAAAGTCGGCGATTACTTCTATATTCACGCCCTCGACAAAGTTCTGGCATACAGAATAGATAAAATAGTGACTGTTCTTCCGTATGAAACGGAAACAACAAAAATTGTCGAAGGTGAAGATTATGTTACGCTTGTAACGTGTACTCCATATGGTATAAACAGTCACAGACTGCTTGTGCGTGGAACAAGAGTTCCGTATAAAACTCAGGAAATGAAACCTGATGAACCTTGGCCGGTGGTTCATAGGGAAGAAGATCAGCGTGTGCCGTTCAGAACTATAGTATGGTATGCAGGATTGATAACCGTATCGGCTACAGTAGTTATTATTGCAATGATTCTTTTCATTCCGTCGTTTCGCAGGAAGAAAAAGAATGAAAATAAACCGCAGGCTGAATCCGAAAACG
Source organism: uncultured Ruminococcus sp. (assembly GCA_902767155.1). Classification (GTDB taxonomy): domain Bacteria; phylum Bacillota; class Clostridia; order Oscillospirales; family Acutalibacteraceae; genus UBA1213. Next base: position 4,310 of record CACXGC010000084.1, read on the forward strand.
GAGAGCCGCCGGTTGAATAATTGAGGAGGCTTTCAAAATGAACAGTAAGATCTTGAAACGAACAGCATCTGTTCTGACAATTTTGTGCGTTTTGTGCGTGACGTTAATATCTACAGTTATGGCAGCACCTGAACAGCCGGTCGGAAGTATCACACTCTTGGGTGAGCCGCAGTATGAGGGTATTCCGTTTACACTTGTCGAGATTGCGGATACTTCTTCCGGATTTAAGTATGTTCCGGAATTTGCCGATGTTGAAATAGATCTCACTCAGGAAATGACGGCTTCGGAACGTATGGAAGCAGCTGAGTATCTGAGAGATTATGCACTGCTGACAGATGTCGAGGGCGAAACTGAGACAATAGAAAGCAACGGAAATCTTGCGTTTACCGGTTTGTCGTTGAATAAAGTTTATCTTCTTTTTCAGAGCGACGGATTTGATACAGTAGATTCTTCTCCGGTAATAACAACTGTTCCGTACAAAGACCCTGACGGAAATTTCAATGATAATGTTTTTGTTGATGTAAAGCAGTCAAATCCGGCAGGTTCAACCGGTTCATGCAACGCAATAATAACTAAGGTCGATGATGATAACAATCCTTTGCAGGGCGCAATATTCAAGCTCTATATCAAAAAATATGACGTAGCTCCGGAAGATGTGACGGATGAAGATATTTTAGATCAGGATGAAAACGGTGATTTTGTCTGGAAATATGTCGAGACTACTGACCCCAGTAACGAAAACGGACAAATAGCAATTATCAAAAAAGCTTTCGGTGAATATCGCCTTATCGAAATAGAAGCACCGGAAGGTTATCAGCTTGATGAAACTCCGCATGATTTCAAACTTAAAGAACGTTCTTTGATAAAGTTTGAAAATGGTCTTTGGGTGCCAGAGATAGGCGAGCCGGAATCAGTACCGGTTGAGAATATCCCCGAAAGCAGTGTTATTGACGATAGTGTACCGGAAGATTCACCGAGTGAACCGGACAGAAGCCGTCCTCATCCGTCAGAATATTCGGAAGAACTGTCTGAGCCGAGCGAACATTCACAGACTTCACACGTTGAAGACCATACCCCGTCACTTACAGGCGATGATATTGCAAAATATATCATTATCGGCGGTATAGTTGTGGTATCTCTTGTAGTAATAATTCTCCTTGTTGTCTTAGGCGGAAAGAAGAAGGACGACAACGACAAGTAATGTGTAGTATTTACAATTGAAAAAACAGCCGTTTTTCTGAATTATCCGAAAGCGGCTGTTTTTTTGTTTTTACAGCAGAAGAAATTTGTGAAAATATGCCTTTGCGACAAAATTTCGGCAAAAGTATTTGATTAGAGAACAATGTATGTTATAATAGATAAAAATTGTTTCTAACGGAGGTTTTTATTATGCCAAACTGGTTAAAAGATGCTGTTTTTTATGAAATCTATCCGCAGACTTTCTGCGACAGTAACGGCGACGGTATCGGAGATATCAAGGGTATTATGTCAAAGCTGGATTATGTTAAAAGTCTCGGCTGTAATGCAATATGGCTGAATCCTGTCTACGACTCGCCTTTTATGGATGCCGGCTACGATGTCAGGGATTATTACAAAGTCGCTGAAAGATACGGTACTAACGATGACCTGAAAGCGCTTTTTGAAGCGGCTCACGAAAAAGGTATACGCATTTTGCTCGACCTTGTTCCGGGTCATACTTCTGACCAGAATGAGTGGTTTATCAAAAGCAAAAGCCCTGAAAAAAATGAATTCAGCGGCAGATACATATGGACAGACAGCGTATGGGAAGCACCGCCTCAGTATCGTCTTTTGTGCGGTATTACAGACCGTGACGGCAACTATATGGTGAATTATTTCAGCTCTCAGCCGGCTTTGAATTACGGCTTTAATAACATAAGTCATCCGGCTTGGCAGAAATCCCCGTCCGACCCTGACTGTGTAGCTACAGTAGAGGCTCTCAAGGATATTATGCGTTTTTGGCTTGATATGGGCTGTGACGGATTCCGTGTTGATATGGCGGACTCTCTCGTGAAAAATGAGGACGGCGAAAAACCCGAAACTTGCAAAGTCTGGAAAAATGTCCGTGCAATGCTCGACAAGGAATACCCCGATGCCGCTATCGTTTCAGAATGGTGCAATCCTAAAGTTGCAGTCGGTGCAGGATTCCACAGCGATTTCTATCTTGACCATGACAATAACGGCTATCGTATTCTTTTCCGTGACAAAAACTGGAAAACAGGCGAATGTAAAGCTGTGTTCGGCAAGAACGGAAAGGGCGATGTAACAAAGTTCCTTGACGAGTATCTTGACGACCTAAAAGGCACAAAAGACAAGGGCTATATAAGCTTTATCACCTGTAATCATGATACACCACGTATGACAAGAATGTTTTCCGAACTTGAAGCAAAAATTGCCTATTCGTTCATTTTCATGATGCCGGGCGTACCGTTCCTGTATTACGGCGACGAAATAGGCATGAGTTATATGGAAGGACTGACAAGCAAAGAGGGCGGTTTCAGCCGTACAGGTACACGTACTCCTATGCAGTGGGATAACAGCGCAAATCATGGTTTTTCTTCTGCCGATGCGGAATCGCTTTATTTGCCTGTAGATACGTCCGAAAATGCGGTAACTGTTGAGAAAGCAGAAAAAGATCCTGATTCTATCCTGAACACACTCCGCAAAGTTATTGCAATTCGTCACGCAAACCCCGACTTGCAATCTGACGGCGATTTTGAAGTTATCTATGCTGTAAAAGAAAGCTACCCGTTTATTTTCAAAAGAGGAAAGTTTATCATTGCGGTAAATCCTACCGAAAGAGTAGAGAAAACTCCGTTTGCTTTCAGCGGAAATGCAGAGTTTGAAATTGGAAGTCATTCTATAGAGGGCAGTTATCTTGTTATGCAGCCGCAGACATTGCTTTTGATGAAGATAGACCAGTAACATATTTTGGGGAAGTTTTACGCAGTGCGGCACACAGCGCATAAAAATCCTCATTTCGGAGGGACTATTGAAGAGGGGAAGTTTTATCGCATGGGGAGGCTTGTATGAAAAAATTGTTCAAAGTTGCTGTTATCGGCGGAGGTATGGCAGGTTTATGTGCGGCAATTGCCTGTGGCAGAAGGTTCGGGGGGGATTCTGTCATAGTTCTCGAAAAACAATCACGTGTCGGACGAAAACTTCTTGCTACCGGAAACGGGCGGTGCAATATCAGCAACACATATATGAGCGAAATTCACTATTACGGCGACAGGGCTATAATAAACAGCGTCATAGGCGGCTTTTCGGTGCAGAATATTAAGCGTTTTCTGGGCGGACTCGGAATTATGCTCCGTGAGGACAGCGACGGCAGAATTTACCCATACAGCAATCAGGCATCTACTGTACTTGACTGTATACGGAGCGAACTTATGCGCCTTGGCGTTACTGAACACTGCGATTCCGTTTTACAGCAGATATTCCACCAAAACGGCAAATTTACCGTAACCATGAACGATAACACGATTTCAGCCGAAAATATAATTTTTGCCTGCGGTTCAAAAGCTTCTCCATCGCTTGGTGCTGATGACAGCGGTATGATTTTCCTGAAAAAATTCGGTTTTCATCCTGTGCCGTTCTTCCCGTCGCTGTCTCCTGTTGAGACTGCCGAAAAATATAAAAACCTCAAGGGTGTTCGTGCAAAAGGTTCTGTTGATGTGCTCGCCGACGGGAAAATTATCAGAAAACAGTCCGGCGAAATACAGTTCACGGAAAAAGGTATCTCCGGAATATGCGTATTTGAATGTGCAAGGGTCGTCAACGAATTTCTGCTTTATCGTACCGTATATGGGAAACTTGTGCGGAAAATACAACTGTCTCTTGACCTTATGCAGGATTATCACGAATCTGACATTGTGAAATATCTCAGAAAATGCAAAGGCTCTTTTTCTGAACAGCCGTCAGCTATGATACTTTCCGGCGCACTTCATAAACGTCTTTCCGAAACTGTTGTACACAATTCCGGTATCGGAAACAAAAAATGCTCTGAACTGACCGAAAACGAACTTGAACGCATTGCCGACAGTACAAAGCATTTCCTGTTCACGCCGACATCTTACGATGCTTTTGTCGGTGCACAAGTCTGTGCCGGCGGTATCGGGTCACGGGATATTGACCCTGATACACTTGCGGCAAGAAAAATTTCAGGACTTTATGTATGCGGTGAAATGCTTGATGTTGACGGTGACTGCGGCGGTTATAACCTGCATTTTGCTGTCGGGAGCGCATTGAAAGCCGCAAAGAATATCTCATAAACGAAAGGTCTAAACTATGATAAGAATAAACAGCATTTCACTGCCGCTTGATTACAGCAATAATGAGCTCATAAAATACGCCGCAAAGGCTCTGCACATAAGCACAAAAGATATCGTGACCGTCTCTCTTTACAAGAGAAGTATCGACGCACGAAAGAAAAATAATGTCCATTTCGAGGCAAGTCTTGATGTATGCACAACTCTCGGCGAACAACAGCTGGTCAAAAAGAATTCCAAAGCCGTTATTGTTGAGGAATACAAGTATGAACTGCTTGTATGCAAAAAACTTGATAAACCGCCTGTAATTGTCGGCAGCGGTCCGTGCGGACTATTTGCCGCTCTTATACTTGCTCAGGCAGGTCAACAGCCTATACTTATAGAACGTGGAAGAGATGCCGACAGCCGTATAAAAGATGTCGGTCATTTCTGGAACACAGGCATACTTGACACAACTTCAAATGTGCAGTTCGGTGAGGGCGGTGCAGGTACGTTTTCGGACGGTAAACTCAATACCGGTACAAAAGACAGCCGCATGAGGAAAATTCTCCTTGAATTCGTAAAACACGGCGCACCAGAAGATATTTTATGGTTGGCGAAACCTCATATTGGCACAGACAAATTGCGTACAACTGTTAAAAATATCCGTCAGGAGATAATTTCTCTCGGCGGAAAAGTCCTGTTTGAAACTCAGCTTACGGAACTTGTCAGCAGTAACGGAAAACTGACAGGTATAAAAGCTGTAAGCGGCGGCAGTACGATAAATATTGACACGGATAATGTTATCCTCGCAATAGGACACAGTGCAAGAGATACTTTTGCTATGCTCAAAGAATCCGGTATCGCTATGCAGCAGAAACCTTTCTCTATGGGCGTGAGAATAGAGCATTTGCAGGAGCTTATAAACAGGCAGCAGTACGGCGATTTCCACAACAGTATACATCTTCCGGCAGCAGATTATAAACTCGCTGTACACCTGAACAGCGGCAGAGGTGTGTATACATTCTGTATGTGTCCGGGGGGTACAGTTGTTGCAGCTGCAAGCGAAAACGGGCGGCTTGTAACTAACGGTATGAGCGAATATGCAAGAGACGGTATAAATGCAAATGCTGCCGTTTTAGTGGGCATAGATACCGCTGATTTCGGCAGTGATGATATACTCGCCGGAATAGCTTTGCAGCGTAAAATAGAAGAAAATGCTTTCCGTGCCGGAGGGGAAAATTATTATGCACCTGTTCAGCGTCTGACAGACTTTATAAACGGTACAAAAAGCACAGCAACAGGCTCTGTTACACCAAGCTATAAGCCAGGATATACGCTGACTGACCTGCATATATGCCTGCCTGATTTTATCTGTGATTCTCTTCACGAGGGTATTTTGCTAATGGACAAAAAGCTCAAAGGCTTTGCAGACGGTGATGCAATTCTTACAGCAGTCGAAAGCAGAAGCTCTTCACCGGTAAGAATTCTGCGAAATGAAAAAATGCAGTCTGTTTCCCTTCAAGGTCTTTACCCGTGCGGAGAGGGTGCAGGTTATGCCGGAGGAATAATGTCCGCCGCAACAGACGGTATCAAAGCAGCCGAAATGATACTTTTACAGGGAAATACGTGAATCTGTATGAAAATTTTATCGAAAATAGCGGATAGTACTTTACATTTTTCTCAAAGCGGTGTAAAATTATCTTATCAAACTTAATACGCATCAGCGTAAGAATGGAGAGGTATTTATGAGTAAAATTCTGGTCGAGATTTCTGCACGTCATGTACACGTTACGCAGGAAGCTCTTGAAGTTCTTTTCGGCAAGGGTGCAGAACTGACAAAGAGAAAGGATCTTTCTCAGCCCGGTCAGTTTGCAAGCAATGAAAAGGTTACAATCGTAGGTCCTAAGGGCGAAATGTCTGCATCAATTCTTGGTCCTGTACGTAAGGATAATCAGGTTGAGATTTCTTTGACAGAGGCACGTAAACTTGGTATAACACCTCCTGTAAGAGAATCGGGCGACCTCGCAGGAACTCCCGGATGTAAACTTATCGGTCCGGCAGGTGAAATTGAGATCGACCATGGCGTTATCGCTGCAAAAAGACATATCCATCTTACACCTGAAACCGCTGCTGAAATCGGCGTTCAGGATAAGCAGATAGTAAGCGTTGCTGTAGGCGGCGAAGGCAGAAAGCTCGTATTCGGCGACGTTGTTGTACGTGTAAGCGTAAACTTCTCACCGGCTATGCATATTGATACAGACGAAGCTAATGCCGCAAGCATTGCAGGAAATACAGAAGGCGAAATCATTCTCTGATACATAAGCTGAAAAAAAATCACTCCCGTACCCAGGTATAAGCCATGATACGGGAGTCAATTTATGTTGTTTTTTCTGCACACAGAAATTACTGGCGAGCCTCAATGTATGCTACGAGGTCTTCAACAGTCTTTACTTTCTCAACATCTTCGTCCGGAACTTCAACACCGAATTCATCGTCGATTGTCATAAGAAGGTCAACAACGTCAAGAGAATCTGCACCGAGGTCGTTAATGATAGATGTTTCCGGTGTGATTGTCTTTTCGTCAACGTCGAACTGCTCGCTGAGAATTGTTTTTACCTTTTCTAATACCATGATTAGTTCCTCCTAAAAAATAACATAGTGTAAAGTAAAAAACTGCATCTGTTCTAATTGTATTATAGACAAAGCACAAGTATTTATGCTACAATAGCTTTACATGAAACCTGTCCTATGCAGACACAATTTTTCTATACTCAAATCTTATCTGTTATTTAACGATTTGTCAATAAGAAAATGGTATTTTTCAGGATTTTTTTTATAATTCTGATTTTTAACCAAAAATTACAGATAACAACACACTGCTTTATCAAAAAAGAGGAGATTTTTTATGCTGAAACGAAAATTCGCCGTTATCGGACACCCGATAAGTCATACTATGTCACCTTTTATTCACCGCCGTCTTTTTGACCTGACCGGAGATGATTCCGAGTATACTGTACTTGATATACCGTCGGAAACTCTGCCGCAGAAAATAAAGGAACTGAATGAGCTTGCCGGCTATAATATCACTATCCCGAACAAACGTGCGATAATTCCGTATCTTGACAAACTTGACAAAAGGGCACAGCTTTACGGCTCTGTCAATACTGTGAAAAACTCTGCTTCCCGTGAAGGTTATACTACTGACCCCGACGGATTTCTGAAATCGCTTGAGGAGGCGAAAATTACTCTTTCCGGTAAAGTTGTTATTCTCGGATGCGGCGGAGTTGCAAGAACTTTCGGCTATGAGTCGGCACTTGCCGGCTGTGACATTACGTTCGTCACAAGAGAGCAAAGTCTTGTGAAAGGTCAGAATCTTGCTGTTGAAGTGACCGAAAAAATCAGCGGTTCAAAAGTTTCTGCCTGTACTGTTGCAGAACTTGAAAAAACAGATATTTTTCCGCACCTTGTCATAAATGCAACGCCTGTGGGAATGTTTCCGCATACAGAGGATATGCCTGTTTCAGGAAAATTTTTATACCGATGTGAGAATGTGTTTGACGCAATATATAATCCGCTGAAAACAGTGATGATACAAACAGCAGAGTCAAATGGCTCGAAAGCTGTAGGCGGAATGTCAATGCTTGTATGGCAGGCAGTTTCTTCTCATGAAATATGGGATGGGGTAAAATATGCACCCGAAGATATCGCTCAGCTTATTGAGGACACAGGCAAGGCATTACAAAGCAGATAAGATTAAAGGATGTGACACCGTGAAAAATATTATTCTGTGCGGCTTTATGGGCTGCGGTAAAAGTACCGTCGGGGCATTGCTAGCCAAGAAAAACGGTATGGCTTTTGTCGATATGGATAAGTTTATCGAGAAAAAACAAAGAAGAACAGTCAGCGAAATTTTTGAAAAAAACGGAGAAGAGTTTTTCCGTGCGCTTGAAAGAGAAGCCGCAAAAGAACTTTCCTCAAAAAACGGTATAGTTATTGCTGCCGGCGGAGGTACGCTTACATTTCGTGAAAACGTTGAAGTTTTGCGTAATAACGGTGTTATTGTACTGCTTGACATACCTGTTGAAACGGTCGCAAAAAGGCTTGAAAATGACACTACAAGACCATTGCTTAACCGTCCGGACAAACTGGATGCAATGTATGATTTGTACAATAAACGTCTGCCGCTGTACCGTGATGCGGCTGACATAGTTATAAATGCAGACCAGTCTCCGATGCAGATTTGTGCCGAAATAATGCAGAATGTTTGACCAAAAAGCCGTGTTACAGTGTATCAAGAAGTTCCTGCAAATTCAGAAAATCCTGAAAAGCCGCCGGTTTATCTTTCGGATTTCGCAGAAGTGCCGCCGGATGTAGTACCGGTATCATGATAACATTACCTTTGCGGAAAATTGTACCATGTTCACGGGTTATGCGTATATCAGGCTTGATTATCTTAGCCGCCGCTATCCTGCCAAGGCAGACGATTACTTTAGGGCGTATTATCGCAAATTGCTGTCTCAGCCACGGAAGACAAAGCTCCTGTTCCTCCGGCAGAGGATCACGGTTCTGCGGCGGACGGCATTTTACAATATTCGCAATATAAATATTCTCGTTCCTGTTCAGGTCGATTGCTGTCAGCATTTTATCGAGAAGTATTCCGGCTTTTCCGACAAACGGTTCGCCTTTTATATCCTCCTGTTCGCCCGGTCCTTCTCCGATGAACATTACATCTGCGTTTGCTGAACCCACACCGAAAACTACATTGTGTCTGCCACGGCATAAACCACATTTTTCGCACGAAAGACACTGCTTTTTCAGCTCATCAAGTTTTTCCTGTTTTTCAGACATATTTTTTCCCTCCCGAATATACTCTGATTTTAATTTTAGCATTAATTCTGTCATTTTACAACGCCGGAAATATTTTTTGTTGGCGATTTTAAAACGGTTGACAATCTTCCGGAAAAGTGATAGAATGCGGGTAGGCAAAGGACAGAATAGTTCGTCTGAGGACGAAAAAACACCCCCGCACAAGTGCTCGCTTGTATGGGGGTTGATTTTTTGCCTATTGTAGCAGAAAAAAATATTTTTTGTCATAAAATATTGACAAAATACCTGAGTATGGTGTAATATAAATCTGTATTTTTATTTTCGGATTGGGTCAGAATGATAAATCAAAACAAACTTTCTGCCGTCCGTCGGAGGCTTTGAAAATGACAAAAAAACCATTTATCACTAAGGAAAAAGCACAGGAAATAATAAGAACATACCCTACTCCCTTTCATATATATGACGAAAAGGCTATAAGAGCAAATGCAAGAAATCTTTACAAGGCTTTTTCATGGAATAAGGGCTTTCGTGAGTACTTCGCAGTAAAGGCTACTCCTACACCGGCAATTCTTAAAATTTTACAGCAGGAAGGCTGCGGAACAGACTGTTCTTCCTACTCTGAATTGCTCATGAGCGAAAAGTGCGGTTTCAAGGGACATGATATAATGTTTTCTTCAAACGATACTCCGCCGTCGGAATTTATTTTCGCAAAAGAACTTGGTGCAATTATAAATCTCGATGATATTACACATATTGATATACTTGAAAAAACCTGCGGTATTCCTGAAACAGTATGCTGTCGCTATAATCCGGGCGGAAAGTTTTCTATCTCCACAACAATTATGGATAATCCCGGAGATGCAAAATACGGTATGACAAAACCGCAGATTATTGAGGCTTATAAAACTCTCAAGGAAAAGGGCGCAAACAAGTTCGGACTTCATGCTTTTCTTGCAAGCAATACCGTATCAAATGAATATTATCCCACACTTGCGAAAATTCTTTTTGAACTTGCTGTCGAAATAAAGGAAGCTGCCGGCGTTTCGCTCAGCTTTATAAACCTTTCGGGCGGTATAGGAATCCCTTATACTCCCGACAAAGAACCGAATGATATTTTTGTTATCGGTGACGGCGTGCATAAGGCTTTTGACGAAATACTTGTTCCTGCCGGTCTCGGAAATGTAAGCATTTTTACCGAACTTGGCAGATATATGCTTGCGCCATACGGTCATCTTGTAACAACGGCTATAAACGAAAAGCATACTCACAAGGAATATATCGGTGTCGATGCTTGTGCAGTAAATCTTATGCGTCCGGCAATGTACGGAGCATATCACCACATTACAGTACTTGGCAAAGAAAATCAGCCTTGTGACCATGTTTATGACGTTACAGGCTCACTTTGTGAGAATAACGACAAATTCGCTATTGACCGCAATCTCCCGAAAATTGACATGGGGGATATACTCGTTATTCATGATACCGGCGCACATGGTTTTGCTATGGGTTACAACTACAACGGCAAACTCAAAAGCGCTGAACTTCTTCTCCGTGAGGACGGCAGTGTTATAGAAATACGCCGTGCCGAAACTGTTGACGATTATTTCGCAACTCTCAGCGGTTTCTGGAATTGCGTCTGACCGTTCTCGGATTACAAAATAAGAAAAGGGCTGAACCGCCAAAGGTTCAGCCTGTTTTTTTTTATAAAAATGAGTGGGACGATAAGCCGGGTTCTGTCGTGAACAGCCATCTATCTTGGCAGATCGTTACCGAATCTGCTCAGTGCCACCTGCTGAAGCCATCGGGCAAATGAATACACTTCGTTGCGGTGTTGCTCCGGATAGGG
>CACXGC010000085.1 GCA_902767155.1 uncultured Ruminococcus sp.
GCCTTCTGCTCTGCCTTCCGCTCTGCCTTCTGCTCTGCCTTCCGCTCTGCCTTCTGCTCTGCCTTCCGCTCTGCCTTCCGCTCTGCCTTCTGCTCTGTAAGCTTTTTTTATCGCTATATCATACTGTTCTCTTTGTACTTGCTCGTCAAAAAGTTCGGACATCATAGTAACTACCTCCCCTTTGTAAGAATTAAGAAATGTCATAAGATATCCCTTTTCAAGACATATTCTGATTGTTTCACTTATACACTTTATGCTGTTATCGTATAGTTTTCTCTGTTCATCGTATACTTTACAAAATCCGATATATTGACCACATATAGTTTTGTCCGTTTTGCTCAGTATCCTTATTTTCAGATCGACAGGTGCATCACCACCAAAATAATCATCGCTGAAAGAGATTTTTTCCGGAACATTATTATTTCCGCTATACACGACATAAAGCTCCGGTTTTGGCAGTTTTACTCTCGAACTCGAATGTTCACTCTGCTGTGAATCCCTGATATATCTTCGATATGTTTCCGCAAGATACAACAACATTCTGAGAGTCATGTTCGGATTCCATGCGCTTTGAGCTTCAACAAGCATTACAAGCTTTGCTTTGCCGTTTTCGTTGACAATAAATCCAAGATCATTGAAAATATCGTTTATGAGTACGGTACTCAGTGTTTGCAGTGTAATATCTTTTTCTGTTACTGTAGTATCTTCGGGATGAAGTTCCTTATACAGTTCCAACACGTTTTTTGTATCAGAAAATAGTTTTGTAAATACACTATCCTTTGATTTCCGTTTAGTTGTCTGAGCTGTAGCAGTGATATTTTCCGACAATTCAATCATCTCCACACATTTTGCTTGTAAATATTATACCACATCAATGAAGCGTTAGCAAGAATATTTCCCCCTTGTGTTATAACTTCTCCAATAAGAATACTTTCAGCATTACAATAAATTTCCGAAAAGCCGAACTTGCAAAAGAACATGAAAAGAGTTATAATTCTACACATACGCACTATTTTGTTAAAATTTGTCGTATAAATGTACCTAAAGGTGATCTCGCATGAAAAGACAAAAAATTATTGTTATTCTCACCGTTATCATTATTATTCTTGCAGGATGTTCCGGAGAAACATATTCGGAAAGTTCTTTATATTCCGATAATACACCATCTCATGCCGGTAATTATGACGAAATACAGAGTTCATCTGTCCAAAGTTCCACTGATACTCAGAAGAAATGCCTTTCTGTACGATATGTAAGTCAGCTTCCCGATTATCCTACAGGATGTGAAGGATGCAGTGCTGTAATGGCACTTGATTATGCCGGAGTTATGATAGACCCTGAAATGTTTTTCAGCAAATATCTTAAAACTACTGAATTTCCGTTTGACCCGTATACTAATTTTTGCGGCAATCCAAGGGATGATACCGGATTCGGCTGTTTTGCATCAGCTTTATGTATTGCTATGAATAAGGCACTACAGTATGTACCATACACTGCCGAAACTATATATGGGAAATCACTCGAAAAACTTTGCGAAACATATATTGACAACAACATACCTGTCATAATATGGGCAAGCGTTGATATGGCAGAAATGCGTATAAATTCGATATGGGTATACAATGGAAAGCTTATCACATGGAAAACACCGGAACATTGCCTTGTTCTTGTCGGTTATGATGAAAATAACTACATCTTCAATGACCCGATGAGAGGAAAAAATGTGACATACAGTAAAGAATCCGTACAAAAAGCTTACAAGCAGATGGGAAGACAGGCTGTTATAATCAACAGAAATCCATAATTTTTTGGTAAACAACGGGAAACCGCCCTTTTCTGAAAACAGAAAGGGGTTTTCTTTTTTATGACAGAAGAAAACATTTATGATAATAAAGGTTTTGATACTGCCCGTGAAGGATATGACAAACAACAGGTTGACGACCATATCAATAAAATGAAAAAGGCATATGAAGAACTGTACAAAGAATATGAAGAACAGACTATTAAGCTAAAAATGCTCCTTAGCGGTGCAATACAACAAAAAAACCAGTTGGATACTGCCCGTACAGAGCAACTTCAATTCTCCGAACAGATGGAAAAAATGCAAAACAAAGTCAATAATTTGACGGAAGATGTTGAAAAGCTAAAAAAGGAAATTAAAATGCTTTCCACAACAAGAACCGAAAATCTGGTTGACATTTTTGAATCAGCTAAGCTCAGTGCTGAACAGTATCTGGAAAAGATAAAAATTAAATTGGACGAAAAGCAAAAGAAAACTTATGAGCAAATCGATCAAACCGTTTCTAAAGCTCAGCAATATTCGGAAGAGATTCGCTTGGACGCTGAAACCGAAGCTAATACAAAAATTGCGGACGCTGATAAATATGCAGAAAATGTACGCTCAGACGCCGAAAACAAAGCAAGCATAAAAATTGCGGACGCTGACGAATATGCGGAAAATGTGCGTTCTGATGCCGAAAACAAAGCTAATATCAAAATAGCTGATGCCGACAGCTATTATGAAAAAACTGTTAAATCGGCGGATTTGCAGGCAAATGAAAAAATTAAAACAGCCTCCGAAGAAGCTGAGAAAATTATTGAAGATGCTAAAACAGAGGCTGGAGATCTTATGAAACGTATACGCAGCAGCTTTGCACAAATGCAGGAATTGGTTACATACCTTTCTGACGATTCAGATAAGAATGGTAAAAAAGATGATTAGAAACGAGGCGATACCATTGAATGATATATCCGAACAAACGCCGGACAATATTCCGGAAATATGGGATATCGACAGTTTAATGAAAGAACTTTCTGCCAAATATCCCGATGCCGTTGCACCTGTTTCTTTTGAAAACGGGTTTGAAGAGTTTCTTTTGCAGGTGGATAAACCTATTCTTCCACGAGCAGAAATATATTATCAGGAACTTGTACGCATTGCGGCTGTTTCCGATGAAACCGACGTTTCAGAGAAAAAAAATCCAATTTAAGTGAAACATTATCGTCATTAGGTCAGCGTATCAAAAACCTGATTATCCAAAAGAAACCAAGATATGTTTTCAAAACCGAATCAAAAAAACAATTGGCGTTTGATATAATCTTCTATGCAGTCATTGCTATGATTGTTGTAGGAGCATTGATATTATCCGCAAGCGGAAATAATAATATCTTCGGCGTACAATACTATAAGGTGCTGTCCGGCTCTATGCAAAGAACTTACCCAAAAGGAAGTATCGTATTTGTTAAAACTATCGACCCCGGAGAACTTTCTGTCGGAGATGACATTACTTTCTACACAGACCCTAAAACAGTCGTTACTCACAGAGTTATGGAAATCATTCCCAATTATAACAATTCCAGCCAATTGGGGTTCCGCACAAAGGGTCTTGAAAATGACCATGAGGACAAAGACATCGTCTATCAGCAAAATGTTGTTGGAAAAGTTGTTCTTTGTATCCCGCAGACAGGCAATTTCCGGTAGTGTCGCAAAATAGTTTATAAAAGAAAACAGATGTGGTATAATTAGAAACAATGCTGGAGATGAAA
>CACXGC010000086.1 GCA_902767155.1 uncultured Ruminococcus sp.
ATCATAATCAACTATTAATTCATGAGTATTTTCTCCATCAGAGAAAACAATACTCCCTGCTCCTTTTGTTTTCTTTTCAGACTTATCACTTATTTCTTTCAGAAGCTGACCTATGCAACCTGAAAACTCTTCAATTGTCTCATCTTTCCAATCTTCGACATAAAAGTTTGTAGATGCTTTTGCAAGTTGCTCAACTATTTCTTCACTATCGGTGATTGATAGTTTTTTTATTGTATTCAGTATTCTCTGAGAATCAGAACTAAAAACACTTTTCTTTACATTATCAGGCACTTCTTCATACCATGTTTTCAAACACCTGAAAAAATCATTATTTTCTGAAAGGTTAAGATCTCTTCTTACTGCAATTTCCACTTGCTTCTTTAAAATGTGGATATGAGCATCTATTTCCGTTTTTGTTTTTGTAATGCCGGCTAGTACATCCTTATAACTGTCATACCCGAAGACTTTTGGTATTTTTTCAAATAGTATTTCCCTTGGATTAGGAGATTCAGTAAACAGTCTCCTGAAAGATGTTATGGTTTTTATTTCCTGCCCAGGTACATCAGGTGTTTTGAATACAACAGATGTCTGTGGAAGTGACCTATACCATGACTGCATAATGCAAATGAGCCGAGAAAGTCGATTCCTGTTTCCTAACTCTCTACAGTATGCCTCATAGTCCTTGTAAAGACTTTCCAAGCCTTCAATATACTCAAGTTTTTCTACGGTTTCCTCTTCTACAAACAATGAATATTTTTCCGGTGATTCGTTAATGTTCGACAAGAGCTGTGCATCAATACTTATTTCTTTTTTATCCTGATATACAACAGGCATGTCCTCTAAAACCACTAGCTGCTCAGCAAGATAAATAGGAATAGTACCTTTTCTCATTCCAATAGGCTCTTTTGTGAGTACATTATATAATTTTGAAAAAGGAACTTTCCTCCCCTTGCAATCATGTATAAAATCTAAAATAATTCTCTTTACTTTTAAGAGTTCAAAATTTGACTTCGTATGAATTAATACAGCTCTGTAAATTGTGGACTCTGCGCTCGTACCTGACATATATTTCTCTGGATTCCTGGAATTCAGTATGTCATCAATTATGTTCTTCCTGACCTTTGATATTTGCGCAGATACACTATTACGGTTTATCAACTCATTATTGATAATGGGTGTCTTCGAGTATAAAACTTGACAGATATCACTAATTGTCCTGTTCAGCCCTTTGGCACCAACAGCACTTCTTCCCCTATTAGAATATATTTCTGTTATTCCATTTATTGAAGCAGAAGACCAAAGATTTAATCTATTTACAATATCAGTTGCAAATAATTGCAATTCGGTAATAACAGCCTCATTATCTGATAAAAAATCCTTATCTTCCATAAGACGCCTGGCTGCAAGCAACAGTTTCGCATCTTCATTATATTCCGCTTTATTTTGTATACATGCCACTATTAATCTAGCATCGTCTATTTCCTTTACATGAGCGTATATTTCTTCTAAATCAGCTTCTGTCTCAGTTAAGATCAGGACCAGGAATCCATCTGTTTTATCGTCTTGTAAATATGCCAACGTAGCCATGGCATTAAATACATCCTTCTTCATATACTGTATTTTAAAATATCTGGTCATACAGTAGTTCTGATTATACTTCTTTGGAAGGATATATCTTTTTCTTAATACATCATTCAACACCTCCGATAATTCCGCTTTAGCAAAATATTTCAGAGCACAGTTTAATATTTCATCCCTTATATTAATTCCAATGTTATTGAGAAAATCATACGTTCTCGTACCACGTTTAAAATATAATATTTTTGATTCAATTAACTTTTGACAAGCATTCTCGCATTTTGCTTGGTCTAGTCCGGAAGCCAAATATATATATTCGCTATTTCCCGGTATGTCATCAGGCTGATTAACCATCTTAATAACTGCCAACGTTTTAATAACCGCTTGTTGATCAGCTTCTGATATTTTGCTCAATGCATACTCTGCTTTCAGCCATTCATTATGGATAGAACTGTCTTTTTCATTTTCCATGAGCTGACCGAAGTAATCATAAATAAGATTTGCGCCTGCAAAGCCTATCAACTCTGTTTTCCTTATAAAAGAAGGAAGTGCTTGCATATCATTTCCAGTTAAAAACGTAAAAATAGTTCTCTCATTTTGAGCAATTCTTTCACTTACATTAAGCAGCAAAAAGGCTGACAGCGGCGTAAGTGGAAAAGCACCTTCTCCTACAATTTCCACAAAGTCATCTTTTCTAAACAAAGCTTTAAACTCAGGCACTTGAAAAGAATCATTCACCAATTTTTGAAAGCTTTTATTCTTTTTCCATATATGAAATTGATCTGTCTTCTTTACTGCATCTGCAATCAGTTCATAATTATTCTGTGATGATACAATAAACTGAGTTTCCCTTATTCTCCCCTCAACACCTCTAAAGGCATTTTTTACATTTTTACTCAGTTGATCACCGTAAGAACGTATTGCTCTGTGTGCAACAAATGTTATGTGAAACTGTTCCTCTTTTGATGTATTACATAATTCACATATATCCTGAAGTATTTTCATATCAGAAGAAAAGCCTTCTTCTGAATGACCCTCGATATATTTGCTAAATTCATCAAAAATAAGATAAATACCGTTATAAGAATAATGACTACAGATAATCCTATTTATAGATTGGAAAACCGACAGAACATCATCATCCACCCAAGGATTAAATGCACTTCCAGATGTCAAAATCGGATGCAACTGCCTGAAAACCTGCAAAGCATGATCATCAAATTCTCCCAGACGATCTATCAATTCATCTATCGTCATATCCGATAATTGTTCCTGAAGCCGATTATACGTATTAGGATAATGCTTCTTCCAATGGCCTATTGTCTTTTGCGCTTCCGTAAAATAATTATCTGGAATCACATTATCAAGTC
>CACXGC010000087.1 GCA_902767155.1 uncultured Ruminococcus sp.
GCCGGAAGTCCTGTCATTTTTTGAACGTGTTCTCTTTTGGTCGTAAATTGGTCGTAAATTTGTACGCTTACAATACGAAAACCCTGATTTTATGCGGCTTTATTTGTCTAAACTCTTCATTGTCGGGAAAAGCAACACATCTCGTATAGCTGGAGAATCGGTAAGCAACATACACATTCTGTCTATACCAAAACCTATACCACCTGTTGGAGGCATACCGATATCAAGAGCGTTAAGGAAATCATCATCAGTGTGGTTAGCTTCTTCATCACCCTGAGCTAAAAGTTCTTCCTGAGCCTTAAAACGTTCACGCTGGTCTATAGGGTCGTTAAGTTCACTATATGCGTTAGCCATTTCCCATCCATTTATGAAGAATTCGAAACGTTCGACATAATCCGGATTATCAGGTTTTTTCTTTGTAAGCGGAGAAATCTCAACAGGATGATCCATAAGGAAAGTCGGCTGAATCAGATGTTCCTCAACAAAAGTTTCAAAGAATAAGTTGAGAATATCTCCCTTTTTATGATGTTCCTCATATTCGATTCCCTTTTCATTAGCTACCGTACGAGCTTGTTGAAGGGTAGAAATTTCGTTGAAATCCACACCGGAATATTTCTTTACAGCATCGACCATAGTAATTCTTTCAAATGGCTTTTCAAGGTCGATTTCTGTACCATTGTAAACGATTTTAGTAGTACCAAGAACTTCCTGAGCTACAAAACGGTAAAGATTTTCAGTTAATTCCATCATACCATTATAGTCTGTATACGCTTGGTATAGTTCCATCAATGTAAATTCAGGGTTATGTCTTGTATCAAGACCTTCGTTTCTGAATACGCGTCCGATTTCATAAACTCGTTCAAGACCTCCAACGATAAGGCGCTTAAGATACAATTCAAGTGATATACGGAGCTTCAAATCCTCATCAAGTGCATTAAAATGTGTTTCAAAAGGTCTTGCAGCAGCACCGCCGGCGTTGGAAACGAGCATAGGAGTTTCTACTTCCATAAAGCCCTGAGCATCGAGATAACGGCGTATGGTACTTATTATTTTACTGCGCTTAACGAAAGTATCCTTGACATCGGAATTCATAATAAGGTCAACATATCTTTGGCGATAGCGCATATCAGTATCGACAAGACCATGAAATTTTTCCGGAAGCGGCATAAGTGACTTTGTAAGCATTCTCACAGATGTAGCATGAACGCTTACCTCACCGGTCTGAGTTTTGAAAACAAAGCCTTTTACTTCCACAATATCGCCGATATCCCAACGTTTAAGAAAAGCGTACTCATCTTCGCCGAGATCATCACGTTTTGCAAAGACCTGAATTTTGCCGCTTTTATCGTGTATATCAAGAAAAGCGACCTTACCTTTTACACGCTTAGACATAACACGACCTGCTATGCATACTGTTTTACTATCAAATTTTTCAAATTGATCCGCAATTTCGGCACACATACTGTCTCTTTGAGAAGTAGTGATAACAAACGGATCTTTTCCGGCATCCTTAAGCAATGCAAGCTTATCATATCTTGCCTTTACAGGATCGCTGGAAATCTGAACCTGATTAGGATTCTCTGCCATTTTTCTCTTTCCTTTCCATTGTGAATAAGTAATTATTTAAATTACATTGATATTTCGAGAATAGTAAATTCATTTTCGCCGCCGGGTGTTTCGACAAGTGCTTTATCTCCGACAGACTTGTCAATAAGAGCCTTACCGACCGGAGACTCATCAGAAATTTTTCCTTTAAACGGATCAGCTTCACTCGATCCGACTATCTGGAAAGTAACTTCTTCATTATAATCACGGTCAAAAACCTTTACAGTACATCCGATATGAACTTTTTCATCAGACAAAAGACTCTCATCTATAATCTCAACATTACGGAGAATAGACTCAAGTTCTTTGATTCTTGCTTCAAGTTTTGCCTGGTCGTTTTTTGCCTCATCATATTCGCTGTTTTCAGACAAGTCGCCCTGTGCACGTGCGGTTTGAAGATTTTCGGCAATTTCCTTACGTTTGACTGTTTTCAATTCGTTCAGTTCAGCCTCATATCTTCTTTTTCCTTCTGCCGTAAGTTTTATTTTTGTTTCTTTTTCTGCCATGTGTAAAACCGCCTTTTCAAAATATAGTAAGTACTCACCACCTAATATAGGCAAGAACCTTCTTTGTAATCTGCCCAACCTTGTAAAGGATTTCATTTTACGGGCATAAATTTCCGAAACTATATTTTTTGTGAATAAAACACTTCTCATACATTACTGTTGTCTTGAGAACAATTCCGGAAACTTATGTATACATTTTAGCAACATATCACAACATTGTCAAGGAAAAAGTCATTCTTACAACTGACCGGCAAGTCATTTCGGTTTTATAAATTCATAATCAAGTCTCCACCTAAGCATAAGCACAGGTGGAGAATATTATCACATTTTATATCTTCAACGTACCGTCCTTAACATATGCAAGAAAAAAACATATTCAAACAGGAAGTTTTTCTTCCAACTTATTTGCGGCATCCGCTGCTTCTTCATTTATAACAGACTCAATCTTTCCATTATCACAGGCTGCCGCACTTTTGGGATCTATGGGTAAACGTGCGAGAATATCTATTCCGTATTCTTCGGCAACTTTCTCAAGCTTGCTTTCACCGAACGGATAGTGTTTCTTTCCACAGTCAGGACATACAAAACTGCTCATGTTTTCAATAATACCAACGATCGGTATATCCATCATTTTTGCCATTTTTACTGCCTTGCCCACTATCATAGAAACAAGATCCTGCGGAGAAGTAACAACAATTATTCCATCCAACGGAAGTGTCTGGAAAACCGTAAGCGGAACATCTCCTGTTCCGGGAGGCATATCCACAAACATATAATCGACTTCTCCCCATACTACATCTGTCCAAAACTGCTTTACTGTTCCGGCAAGTATAGGACCTCTCCATACGACCGGATCATCAGCATTTTCAAGAAGAAGATTCACTGACATTACGTTTATTCCGCCATGTGTCTGAACCGGCAAAATTCCCTGTTCACTTCCCATTGCTTTCTCGTTCAATCCGAATGCCTTTGGAATTGACGGTCCTGTTATATCGGCATCAAGAACAGCGGTTTTATATCCTTTACGACTGAACATTACAGCCATAAGTGATGTCACCAAAGATTTGCCGACACCGCCCTTTCCGCTTACAATACCGATAACTTTCTTTACAGTACTGGAAGCATTTACAGGCTCATACAAATCCTGTGGTTTGCCTCCCTTTCTTGACGAACAGGCAGCTTCACAAGTTTCACAGTTGTGTGTACATTCTTCAATTTCGGGCATAAAAATTTCCTCCTTTTATATAATCATTCTCCGAAGTTGCGGAAAAGTGATTTATTTATAATTCGTCATTTTCGGAGTCGGAATCACCATCAACTCCACCAACATCATCAAGTTCGTCCGGTTCATACGTTTCATTTTTTGCTGCCGAACTTTTGTCCTCTAAAATAATATCAAGCTCATATCCGCTGAGAAACGTATAGGGTAAACCGTATCCGAGCGCAGCAGATGCCATTGTTACAACTTCTTTGCAGTTTGCAATATCAAGCGGAAACGGAAGTCCGGGCGCAACACTTGCAAGAATCACATATAATGCAGGTAAATCAAGCAGCAGAAGTATTGCAGCGGAAAATCTTTTTACCTGTTTTCCGTCACCTACTCTTGTGGCATAAAACAAAATCAGACCGAACACTACAAATACAGCGCAAATCATAAGTTGTTTTATAGTGCTGTCCAAAGATGTCATATCATTTATAAGGTTTATGAAAAAATACGAGCAGATAACAAACGCAATAACCAGAAATGCCGAAAAAACCAGTCCGGCCGCATCTTTTTTCTTTTCCATAAAAAACACCTCGCTTATGATTTCTTTTTTGCTGCAAGACATATCCAGCCTTTTTCCTCATACTGTTCTATTACAGTAAGGCTTTCCGGCAATGCGGAAATTACATCATCAAGTCTTGTATCGATTATACCGCTCATAATGTAGACCGTATTTTCATGCATATGTTTTTCGATATCAGCAGAAAGCAGTATTATTGCATCGGCTACAATATTTGCTGTGATAACGTCGTAACATCCTTCAACCTTATCGGCAAGATTCCCATTTATTCCTACATAGCGGTTTTCGACACCATTAAGGGCTGCATTTTCTTTTGATGCTTTAACTGCCATTTCATCAATATCAATTCCGACGGCTTTTTCTGCTCCAAGCAATATAGCAGCTACTGACAAAATACCGCTGCCGCAGCCTACATCAAGCATTTTACAGCCATTTGTCACATACTTTTCAAGTGCCTGCAAACAAAGTCTTGTTGTTTCATGTGTTCCGGTACCGAAAGCGAGTCCCGGTTCAAGGTTAAGCACTATGCGTCCGTCCGCCTCGTAATCATCACGCCATATCGGACGTATAAGTATCTTTTCTCCTACTTTTATCGGATTAAAATATTTTCTCCAGCTTTCAAGACAGCTTTCTACATCACAGTTGCCTGAAGTTATTTCATGTTCTATATTTTCGGCACTAAGTCTTTCTTTGATATACGAAACAGCTTCGGCAGGATTATCTTCCGGACTGATATAAATATGTATAAGTCCGTGTTCTCTATCCTTCTGTAACAGTTCTTCGTCGATAAGGTCAATATTTGCGATTTCCAGAACTTCCTGCTCCAGATCAGAATAATCCTCTATATAGATACCATACGGTACTGTCATCTGTGCAATATTTCCGGCCGTTTCGATATTTGCAGCCGGCACTTTTACAATTATTTCCGTCCATTCCATCTTGATTTCACCCCATCTTTCTTGTGCATTCTCTTATCTTTCCCGAACAAAAGCGTTTTATGCTCATATTTTTCTTCCGGTGGCTCAGGAGGGAAACACGGAATTCCGCTATTATTTCCCCAGTATATATTCACACGTACGCCTTTTTTTATTGGTGAAAATACAAAGCCATTAACTATTCCGACAAAAAATGCCAATGCGCCGATAAGAATTGCTGTTGATTTTTTCATACCACGATTTCCTTTCTTTATAC
>CACXGC010000088.1 GCA_902767155.1 uncultured Ruminococcus sp.
AACGATGGTAGCTTTGGCAAAATCGGATACGATGAAACAGGAATTTTCTCAATATGGGTATATTTGTCCATATTTTGAGTAGCAGTATTGAGGTGGATAAATACACAGGAAAAAGACTTGACAGCCGATATGAAATACAGGAACTGATTGGTGTTGGCGGTATGGCTATGGTATATAAAGCCTATGATACGATAGATGATACAACCGTAGCAATAAAAATACTGAAAGATGAATTTCTCAACAACAGTGATTTTATAAGAAGATTCAAAAATGAAAGCAAAGCTATTGCTGTGCTGTCACATCCTAATATTGTAAAAGTACATGATGTCAGTTTTGGTGACAAAATCCAGTATATCGTTATGGAATATATCGACGGTATCACGCTGAAAGAATATATCAGCCACCAGAAAGTGATTCCGTGGAAAGAGGCTGTGCATTTTACTGTACAGATTCTTCAGGCATTACAGCAGGCGCATGAAAAGGGTATCGTTCACAGAGATATGAAACCTCAGAATATCATGCTGCTGCAGGATGGTACTATCAAGGTGACAGACTTCGGTATTGCCCGTTTCTCCGATAATGAAACCAGAACTATGACAGATAAGGCAATAGGTTCTGTTCACTATATCGCACCAGAACAGGCAAGAGGCGAAAATACCGACGGCAAAACAGATATTTATTCTGTCGGTGTAATGCTTTACGAAATGCTTACAGGCAAGCTGCCTTTTGAGGGTGATACAGCGGTTTCTGTTGCTATAATGCAAATGCAGAATGACCCTAAACCTCTGCACGAGATAAATCCCAAGATTCCCGAAGGAATTGAGGAGATTACACTCAAGGCTATGCGCAAAGAGCCTAAACAGCGCTATGCGTCGGCAGCGGAAATGCTTGAAGCAATCGAGATTTTCAGACATAATCCTTCCGTAAAATTCAGGTATAATTATTTTGTAGACCAGACTCCGACAAAGTATGTAGATTCTATAAGCAGCGTTCCTTCGCCTTCACCGGAACCGGCGTATGAAGATTCATACGACAGCTACGATTATGATATGTCCGGCAGCGTTTCGAGAACGGTCGTAAAAGTTGTGACAGTTCTTGTAGCATTGCTGCTTGTTGTAGCAATCGGATTTATGATATATCTCATGGTGAGCAATAACAGGAGAGCAACCGAAACTAAAGATGTCGATATACCTCAGTTCATAGGCGAGATGTATGACGAGGTACAAGCAAATAAGAATTACAAGTTCCGCTATGAAATAAGCGCAGAATATCAGAATGATAAGCCAATGAATGTTGTACTTGCACAAGACCCCGAAGCAGGTTCAAAGAAAGTAAAAGAAAACGCTGTGATAAAGCTTGTTATAAACAGCAAGAGTACAACTACTCAGGTTCCGAAACTCAAAAACTATTCCGAGCAGGAAGCAGTCAAAAAGCTTGAAAGCCGTTATTTCAATACAACAGTCGCAAGAGTAAACAACACAGAAGTCAAAAAGGGTTATGTTATCGACTGCGCACCTCAGGAAGGAACAGAACAGGAAATCGGTACGACAATAACTCTGATTGTCAGTGACGGTCCGGCTACAGAAAAGGCAGAAGTACCTGATGTAACCGATATGTCATATGATAATGCGAAAGCTACACTTGAGGCAAAAGGCTTTACTACACAGAAAATATCTGTTGCAAGTGCAAAGGATGAAGGAAAAGTCGTTGCGACTGACCCGCTTGTAGGAAACAGCCTGACTAAGGGTTCGCTTATAACTATTCAGGTCAGCGATGGAAGCAAGCAGCTCAAAACTCTCAGATATGAGGTCGAACTGCCGGAAGAAGAAGATGCTGAAATCACTGTAAATGTCTGGGTAGGCGGTAATGAATATCAGACAACAAGCGGCAGACCGGCAAAGGGATTCAAGGTTACACTTGAACTTGATCCTAAGGGTGCACAGAATAATAAGAAGACAGTTCTCGTTGATATAGACGGCACAAAGTATGCAGAATATATCTTCGACTTCAAAGAAGACAAGGTTACAAGAACTTATATCAATGACAAGTATAAGATAAAGACACCGGCACAGACTCCGGCTGAAAAGGCGAGAGAAGAAGCTATAGAAGATATTAGAAACTATATCAGCACCGAAAAGTATAATTCTCTCAGTCTTAAAGTTCAGAGAGATGTTCAGGAAGTTATCGACAAGGTTGTTTTCAGAATTACAAATTCTGATGATGTTGACGAGATCAACGAACTTCGTGAAGGCGCTAAGAGTGATATTGATAAGATAATTTTCCCGCCTGAACCCAGCGAGGATGAATCAAGCGAGGATGAATCAAGCGAAGATGAATCGAGCGAAGATGAATCTTCCGATGAATCAAGCGAGGACGAATCGAGTGAAGATGAATCCAGTATTGATATTGATGAACTTGCAGATGTCAGAACAGCTGCAATTCAGGAAATCAACAGCTATATGCTGAACCGTTTCTATGAGACAGACGAAGATTATGACCAGTCTGAGAAAATTGTCGATGAGTATACGGAAAAGATAAATTCTGCCAAGACAGAAGAGGATATAATGCTCTTGGATTCTGAAGCAAAACTTGCTTTAGATGCAGCACCTCATAGCGATAGTTAAGACGGGATATGAAAAAATTGACAGGTTTGATAATTAAGACAGACAGCGGCTTCTATTATGTTGAGGCCGCTGACTGCGTATACGAGTGTAAGGCAAGAGGTATTTTTCGCAAGATGGGTATAAGTCCGTGTGTTGGTGATAAGGTGACTATATCACCACTCGGTGATGACAAAGCTCAGATTGAGGAAATACTGCCGAGAAAAAATTCCATAATTCGTCCGCCGCTGGCAAATCTTGACAGGCTTTTTATAATTTCCTCAGTATCCGAACCGATGCCAAGTACGCTGATTATAGACAAAATCTGTGCAGTAGCAGTAAGCAAGGAGATCGAACCGGTTATCGTATTTACAAAATCCGACCTTGCGGATTGTACGGAATTGCTGGAAATTTACCGCAAAACCGGTATACGCTGCTTTTCATACAGTACAAGAAGCGAAAATGATAAACAGGTGCTGTTGTCGCTTATTGATGGAAAAGTGTCTGCTTTTACAGGAAATAGCGGTGTTGGCAAATCTTCACTGCTGAATTCGCTTTTTCCGGAGCTTTCAATAGCTACCGGTGAGATAAGCAAAAAGCTCGGACGAGGAAAACATACTACACGACACAGTATATTGTATAAGGTCGGTGGGGGATATGTAGCAGATACACCCGGATTTTCTACTGTAGATATTGAGCGTTATGAGATAATACGCAAGGACGATATAGCTTTTTGTTTTCCGGAATTTGAAGACCATCTTGGGGAATGTATGTTTACAGGCTGTTCTCATGTCTGCGAAAAGGGTTGTGCCGTTATAGAGGCAGTTAAGACCGGTAAAATACCCGTTTCGAGGCACAACAGTTACAAACAGATGTACGAGGAAGTAAAGGATATTCCTGAATGGAAGATAAATAAAAAATGAGAGAAGTGGCTTTATGAAAAAAAGATGTGTTATCATTGGTGCTTCTCCCGAAACAGACTGTATTATGCTCAGCCGCCTTTTGTGTGCAGACGATTATATCGTGTGCGCAGATGGCGGCTGTCGTTTTGCGGAAAAGATCGGGGCAGTGCCTGATATGATAGTCGGTGATTTTGATTCCGGAGAAAAACCGAAGAATTTCGGCGGTGAACTTTTAGTTCTTCCTGTCCGCAAGAATGATACAGATACTATGTTCGCTGCAAGGGAAATGATGAAAAGAGGCTTTGAAGAAATCATACTTTGTGGTGTAAGCGGCGCACGTCCCGACCATAATTTCGGAGCATACTGTACGCTAAAAATGCTTGCTGACGGCGGTGTAAAAGCAAGTATCTGTGACGGCGGCATGACTGTATGTGTACTTAACTGCGGAAAGCATACTGTTTCGGGAAAAAATAATTCCGGTTTCGGTATGTTTCCTTTTGGCTGTGCAGAGTGTGAAGTGAGTCTTGACGGTTTTGATTACAATGTAGACCATGCTTTTCTGACAGCCGGTATGACATTGGGTTCGAGCAACCGTATTTTTTCGGAACAGGCAACAGTAGAGGTCCACAGAGGAACAGCAATTATTTTCATCTACAGCGAGTAACACATTTTGTATTTCAGCGTATTATGGAATTGTAAGGCAAACACCGCAGAAAAAATGTAAGAAAGCTGTGCAGTTATGAGGAAATGCGTTCAAAACGGGAATATAACGGCGTTTGGTCTTGGACTTTTAGCCGGCATTGTTCTGCCGAATTGTTGGATCGCAGTAGTTGCGGCAATACTCATGATAGTGATGTCATTTGTGAACTGCCGCTGTGCGAGATGTTGCTGAGTCCTTGTCGAGGACAGATCGGGAGGTTGTTTTTTTATGAAAATCGTAGTTGTTGATAACCCAAAATTCTGGAGTTTCTTTCTCAGAAAAATGTTCGGCATAAAAAAACTTCCGAAAGTCAGCTGATATGCGGATAAAAAAATTTCCCCGAAATCAGGATTTTTTTCCTGACGTTCGGGGAAATTCCATGTGAGAAATTATTTTGACGTTATCTTTTTTTCAGTACCGTCAAGTATGCGCTTGATATTATCCTTGTGCTTGATAATGATTCCTACACCTGTTATGAATGTTACAACGAACACACATACTATATACGTCGGAGTGATGTGCGAGAGATGGGACAGCGTTGGGAAAGCTCCAAGACTGTCAAGAAGTCGCAGACCCGATGCAATGAACGGATAAGACGCTGCACAGATGAGAGAACATTTCGATATTGTTTTCGTGAGAATAAAGAATATAGCAAAAACTATGAGTTCCAGAACCAGTACACGCCAGTCTGTCATTATCATTACCGAAGCCGCAGTTACAACACCTTTTCCGCCCTTGAATTTGTAATAGATGGGGAACATATGACCGAGTATTGCGAACATTCCGGCAAGATACATCAGCAGTTCACGCTGCATCTGCTGGTCGGCACTGTCCCAGCCGAATGTAATGAAATACGCTATCAGTACCGAAATAACACCTTTCAGAAAGTCACCAACGAAAGTTATAATTGCAGGAACTTTTCCTACACATCTCAAAACATTTGTAAAACCGGCGTTTCCGCTGCCGAGTTTGCGTATGTCTTCATGCTTTACGACTTTTGTAACAATGATAGATGTATTGACACTGCTCATAAGATACGCACAGATGCATGAAATAATCACGTAAAGCCAGTTGTTTACAAAAAGACCGCTAAGTAATTCCAAAATACAACACCCTTTTCATTTTTTATTGAAGCTTTTTCTTTCTCCAACAAAATTATACAACTATATGTTACATAAATCAACCAAAAAATCAAAAACAATATCAAGAACAAAAAAATATATTTCTTTAATGTATTGACATTTGAGATAAAAAAAGATAAAATAGTATTGTTGTCTGAATATACGGAGACGTATCGAAGTGGTCATAACGGGCCTGACTCGAAATCAGGTAGTCCTCACGGGCTCGTGGGTTCGAATCCCACCGTCTCCGCTCAATATAATATTTGCTGCGAATTTTAGGATTGCTTTTTGCTTTCCGGTTCGTAGAAAATAAAAGTTCTTGACTTTTTGGCGAGAATATAATATAATGGGTTAGTGAATTTTTCAAGCCGGTGTGTTGGAATTGGCAGACGAGACAGACTCAAAATCTGTTGTCCGAAAGGGCGTGTGGGTTCGAGTCCCACCACCGGCACTATGAATAAAACCGCATGAATTCTGAAATGTCAGTGTTCATGCGGTTTTTCGTTATTTTATTAATGTCAGAAATGTCATTGATTTGTCACTTTTTAATTAAAATTCCATATTTTTAAATCAAATTCCATATGAAATTCCATATGGAATTTTCTCAACCACATAGAATAAGAACCACATAAACAGTAGATAAAATCAATTCTACAAATAATCAATATAGTTCATTCGCTTTTTTATTAGCGAGATACCAGATTTCCTCTGTGATAGATCTGTCAGTTATTCCGGAGCGTCGGCAGTCATTAAGAAATTGTTTGTATTGAATTTCATCCTCTTTTATTCACCAAATAAGTTTAAAATATTTTCAAAAAAACAGTTAACAAACACGTCGAAACGTGGTATAATATAATCAGTTAAAAGGAAAGGAG